>CALBNA010000253.1 GCA_937896205.1 uncultured Campylobacter sp.
GCGCTCACTCGCGCTAGAGGCGGCAAAAATGCGCTTTCAGTTTAAAATTCCCGATTTTCTGCTATAATCGCCGCATTTCATTTTAATTTTTTAAGGATTTTAATTGCACCCCAGTAGCGCCGACTCGCTTTTTATGATCGCTCTCGCGTTCTTCTTCGTATTTCTAAACGCTTTTTTCGTCTTATCAGAATTTTCCATCGTCAAAGTCCGCAAGAGCCGCCTAGAAGAGCTTGCAAAGGACAAAGTGCCAAACGCAAAAACCGCGCTTGATATGTCAAACAACCTCGACACGTACCTCTCCGCCACGCAGCTAGGCATCACGCTAAGCTCGCTAGCTCTGGGCTGGATCGGCGAACCCGCGGTCGCTAGACTGATCGAGGAGCCGTTAAAAACATACTTTAATCTAAGCGATATTTTGGTTCACACCGTCGCGTTTGCGATCGCATTTACGCTGATCACGCTCATGCACGTGGTACTAGGCGAGCTAGTGCCAAAGTCCGTCGCCATCGCAAAATCTGAAAAAGCGGTCCTCGCCATCGCGCGTCCGCTACATGTATTTTGGGTTGTTTTCTCGCCGCTTATCAAGACTTTTGATTTTCTAGCTGGCGTTTCTCTTAAAATTTTAGGCATCAAGCCCGCCAAAGAGAGCGAGCTAGCCCACTCCGAAGAGGAAATAAAAATCATCGTGGGCGAGAGCCTAAAGGGCGGCGTTTTAGATAGCTTTGAGACCGAGATCATCAAAAATGCGGTCGATTTCTCCGACACGGTGGCCAAAGAAATAATGACTCCGCGCCGCGATATGGTCTGCATAAATAAGCAAAAAAGCTACGAAGAAAATATCAAAGTGATCTTTGACTCCAAATACACGCGCTATCCGTACATCGACGGTAGTAAGGACGCGATACTAGGCATGATCCACATCAGAGATATCTTGCAAATCGATCTGGGTAACAAAAAGCGCGAATTTGACAGCATCGTGCGAAAATTCGTTATCGTGCCCGAAAACCTCTCGATATCTAAAATCCTCGTGATGATGAACAAGCAGCAAATCTCCGCCGCTCTAGTCGTGGACGAATACGGCGGCACGGCCGGTCTGCTCACTATGGAAGATATAATGGAAGAAATTTTGGGCGACTTTAACGACGAGCACGACGATGCTGATCCGCACTACAAAAAGATCAACGAAAATATCTACGAGTTTCAGGGGCGCTTTGACCTTGAAAGCGTCGAGGAGCTGATGGGGATAAGCTTTGCCGACGAGACCGAGGAGCTAACGATCGGCGGATACGTCTTTAATCTCATCGGTCGCTTGCCTGTCGTAGGCGACAAGATCGAGGACGAGAACTGCTACTACGAGGTGCGCAAGATGGACGGCGCTAGCATATCAAGCGTCAAAGTGCGCAGAAAATTTGAGCAAAAAGAGGACGAGGACTGAGTAAATTTGCGCCTTGCTTTTGCGAGCGGGGCGTAAATTTGGTTTTAAATTTGAGGTGCGGAAATGGATTTTCAAATTTAAGCCGGTCTAAAATTTGAAAACGTTGCCTCACTCGCGAAATCGGCTCAAATTTAAGCTATTTCGTCAAATTTGGGTTGCGGCATTGCTTTAAATTTGCCTCGCTAAATTTGCGCCGATTTTTCTGCTTTATCGTCTCAAAATCTGCAAATTTAATCTAACTTTTTAGCTTATTTTGATAAACTTCGCAAAATTTAATAAGAGATAAAAATTAAATTCTATATTTTGAAATTTATAAAACAAATTTAACACAGGAGGACAGATGAGAGTAGTTCAAGCGGAATTAATCTCCAAAACCGTCAGCGAGCTTTGCAAGAAGGCCTGTTACGTCGTAACGCCCGATATGAGAGCGGCTTTTGAAAAAGCTAGAGAAAACGAGAGCTCACCGATAGGCAAAGACATCCTAGGCAAGGTACTCCAAAATGCTGATCTAGCCCAAAAGGGCATCGCGCCGATCTGCCAAGATACGGGCATGGCGGTCGTGTTCGTCGATATCGGACAGGACGTGCATATCGAGGGCGGATTTTTAGAAGACGCGATAAACGAGGGCGTAAAAGACGGCTACGTGGGCGGCTACCTGCGCAAATCAGTCGTAAACGACCCGATCTTTGAGCGTAAAAACACGACGAACAACACCCCGGCCGTCATAAACGTAAGGATAGTAAGAGGCGATAAAATCCACATAAAAGTAGCTCCAAAGGGCTTTGGCAGTGAGAACAAATCGGCTCTAAAGATGCTGGTTCCAGCAGACGGCCTAGAGGGCGTGAAAAAGGTATTTTTAGACACCGTTAAGCTAGCGGGTCCAAATGCCTGTCCTCCGATGGTGATCGGCGTAGGCATAGGCGGCACGATGGATAAGGCTGCGCTAATGGCGAAATACGCCGCCGCTCGCGACGCAGACAGCAAAAACCCTGATCCGCGATACGCCAAACTAGAAGAGGAACTACTAGAGCTCGCCTGTAAAACGGGCGTCGGACCGCAAGGTCTAGGCGGCGACACGACCGCGGTAAAAGTAAACATCGAGTGGTATCCGACCCACATCGCGGGCCTACCGGTCGCTATCAACATCAACTGCCATGCCGCTCGCCACGCCGAAGCTGAAATTTAAGGAGAAAAGATGTCAGAAGTAAAAAAGATAACCGCGCCGTTTGACAAAGAGGTCGTAAAAAGCCTGAAAGCAGGCGATAACGTACTAATAAGCGGCACCATCATCGCAGCTCGCGACGCCGCGCACAAGGCGCTAACCGAGACTTTGGCTCGCGGCGAGGCCTTGCCCGTAAATTTAGCCGGCGAGACGATCTACTACCTAGGACCAAGCCCCGCAAAACCGGGCGACGTCATAGGCGCTGCGGGACCGACAACTAGCGGACGCATGGACAAATACACTCCGACGATGATAAACGAAGTGGGCATCAACGGCATGATCGGCAAAGGATATCGTAGCGACGCCGTCGTCGAAGCGATGAAAAAATCAGGCTGCGTTTATATGGTCGCTATCGGGGGTGCGGGCGCGCTAATCAGCCAAAGCATCAAAAAGTACGAAGTGCTAGCCTATCCAGAGCTCGGCCCAGAGGCGGTCGCGAGACTTACGGTCGAGGATTTCCCCGCTATCGTAGCGATAGATAGCGAGGGCAATAACTTCTATGAAGCAGGACAAGCTCCGTATAAAAAAATATAAATTTATCGGCGCGGGTTATCGCTAGCTCGCGCCTCGACCCCCCGCCGCTCTTGGTTTGCGTGCCGTTTGAAAAACGGGCAAATTTGAAATCAAACGGCGCTAAAATTTTCAAATTTTATGCTTAGTCTTTAAAAATTTTGCCGTAATTACTCGGATACTCTTTTTTCAAAGATTTTTTGATCTTGGCCTTTAGCGAGCCCCCGTCGCTAAGCTTTACGTCGTCGATTAGACAATCTTTATCGCAGATTAGGCGCAAAGTTACGTCCCGTTTTTCGCCAAATAGCTCAAATTTCACTTGCACTTCGTTCTCTGAGACCGCTTTTGCGCTAAAGTTTTTTAGCTCGTCAATCTCGTGCGAGCCTATAAAAGGGTCAAGATCCAGATCGGACGATACGTGCTCTATGCCGCTTAGACGTCCCAGCGCAGAGCCGAACTGATCATAAATCAGCCCGTCAAGCTCGGGAGTCAGCCACTCCGAGGTGATAGGTTGCACTTCGCCGTTGCCGTAGTTTGTTTCGTAAAATTCGTTTACCGTTTTTTCCATTAGCGAGGCTTTCGTCGTTTGTGCGCTTAGGTTTGCGCCACCAAGACCGCAAAAAACTACAGCCAAAAGGCAAATTTTAGACACATTTTTCATGGCTTTCCTTTAAATTTAGGTGTTTGGTGATTTTAGCACTATTTGGGTTAAAATTCGGGAAGTTTAAGATATGCAAGTAACGGCGGTCTGCTTTGGCGCATTTGCCGGTTAAATTTAAGCAAAGCAGTGTTGATAAAAAATTTGACGTCAAGCTAAAATCGGGCTAAATTTAACCTCAAATTTGCGTTAGCCGAGCCGTCAAATTTACTCGGACGGCTCGTTAAATTTAGCAGGATCACTCCGTAGTGCTGTTTATGTAGCTATTTTCGGAGATCTGCGTCCAGGCTCTAGCCTTTTTCATAAAGGCTTTTTGCGAGTCCAAAATTTCCTTAAACGTCGCGTCCTTTGCCGAAAGCTCGTCTAGGATCTCGTCCGTGGCTTTGCGTAGCGCAGCAATGACCCCGGGCGGAAACGAGGCGATTTTCACGTCCGGATGCTCGCTTTTGATTTTATCAAGTACTAGCGAGTTTTGATAGACCGCCGACTCGTATACGTCCGCCGCTACGGCCTTGGTCGCGGTTTCTATGATAGCTTGGAGGTCGGCCGGTAGCTTATCCCAGAGCTTTTTGTTGATGTAAAATTCATTTTCGCTCGCGGGCTCCTGCCAACCCGTGTAGTAAAATTTAGCCACCTTTTGAAAGCCGAAATTTATATCGATCGCTGGGCACACCCACTCGACGGCGTCGATCGTGTTCATCTCCATCGCCATGTATAGCTCGCCGATCGGGATCGTGTTTATATTGACTCCCAGTTTTGCCATTATCTCGCCGCCAAGCCCGGTCATGCGCAGTTTTAGCCCCTTTAGATCGTCCGTGCTCTTGATCTCTTTTTTAAACCAGCCGCCCATTTGCATGCCAAAATTTCCGCCGTGAAAGGTCACGATGCCCTGCTCGTTAAAGACCTTTTGCGCGAGCTCCTTGCCGCCGCCGTACGCGTACCATGCGTCCTGCTCGGCCTTGTTCATGCCAAAAGGCACGGTCGTAAAGAGCATGAGCTTGGCGTCCTTGCCCTTATAAAAGTAGCTTGCGGTGAAAGCCGCGTCGTACTGGGCGCTTTTGACCATATCAAGCAGCGCAAACGCCGCCTTGTGCTTGGACGGATAGTCGACGCGAACCTCGATGCGGCCGTCGCTCATCTTTTCTACGAGCTCTTTAAATTTCTTTGGAGCGTCGCCTAGTACGGGCACGTTGCTCTCGTAGGTGGAGGCGAGTTTGATCTTATATTTTTCCGCAGCCTGCGCGCTAAACGCCATCGCCGCGCACAAAGCCAGCGCTGAAAATAGTTTCATTTTTTCTCCTTTCGGTTTTAAATTTACCGATTATAGAGTTTTGTATTATATTTTTTGATTAATTTTAAAATTTAAGCTATAAAAATTTACGATACATGAGTAAAAACGTAAATAAATTTCTAAAATGTTACGAAAATTAAATTGTGCCGTTTGCGGATAAATTTGACGATTGTCGTCGCCGGATCGGCGGCGTTTAGGCGTACGACTCAGCTAATTTTGTTTGAGTGAGCGGTGGAAATCGACCTGCGGATACGGCTTTAAACTATTAAGTTATTTTTTCGCGACGCATCAAAATTTAGCGGGGAAAATTTGCTCGTAATTTTTTGGTTGCAAGATTAAACATTGGCGTAGCATTAGGGTGCATTGCGGCGATTTTATAAGCCGTAAATGCTAAATTTGGGTAGCGCCGCTTGCGTTTGCAAAGATAAATCAGCAGGCAAATTCGCTGCGTGCTTTGGTGAATCGTCTGTACATTTTGAGCCGTATTTGCGCAGTTTCCGAGTAAATTTAAGCGGCAAATTTGACAAGACGACTTTTTCGTTAAATTTACTAGAAAAATTTGTAAAATTTAAGCCGCCGAGTACGAAAAAAGGCAAGCGAGTAGGTAAATTTAGGAAGAGCCGGGAACGTCGTTAGCGTATGGCGTATTTGGCTAGAGTATTTTTCGCGCGGCTTGTCGCTAGCTCCGGTCTTGTAGGCGTTTGCTGGCATTTTGACAAAAATATACGACAAAAACGACTTGATTAAATCCAAGCAAGCTTAAATTCTCGTTTGGATACCTGGCGTATTTTCGATCTCTTTGTCGCAAATCTCGCAAAAGCGCGTCAGCAGCGAAAAGAGTTTTTCGGTATTTTTCTCACCGAGCCTAGCAAATACCCGCTCGCCCAGCTCGTCGCTAGCGTGCACGATAGGGGCAGCTACGTCGTGCCCTTTTTGCGTGAGGCTCATCGCACGCTCCCTTTTATCAACGCTTTGCTCGCCTATCTGCACTAGTCCTTTTTGGCGAAAATCCTTGCAGACGTTAAAGACCGTTTGTTTTGGTATGAGCCACTCTTCGCCGATCTTTTTTTGAGTCGAACAGCCGTCTTTTGCGAGCGTATAAAGCACTGCAAATTCGCTGTAGCTAAGCCCGGTTTTAGCGATCAGCGCGTTTGTGTACTCATTGAGTTCACTGATTTTTTTACCTAGGTCGTCAAAGTTATACATCGTTTTCCTTTTTTATTTTGGGCGAATTTTAGTAAAATCCTAAAATATTTTCAAGGTTTTAGGATTGACTTTTAGTCCTAAATTTTGCTAATATGATAAATTTTAAGACTAATTTTAAGGGAAATTTTATGAAATTCGGCAAAATTTTAAAGGCATATTTTTTATC
>CALBNA010000254.1 GCA_937896205.1 uncultured Campylobacter sp.
GTATTATCGGGATGCTCGGGAGTGCGTATTTTTCTGCGGTGCTGTTTTTTTGAAAACAGAAAAAAGATTTACACGAGGATATACGGCGACTATTTACTCCACGACTCTTACGGGTTAGATTCTAAATTTTTTAAAGCTCAGGCGGATCAAATTCGGCTTGAGTTTAATGATGATTTACAAATCGGCTATGGTTTTTACCCTATCGAAGGCGAGGCAAAAGACTATGTATCAGGCGGTAAAAATTTTAATGAAAAGTATGAAAACGCTCTAGCTTTTCCGATAGTTTTTTGCGCTAAAGCTTGCGTTTACGGCGATGTTTTTCGTGCTGAGCGCATTTAAATTTAAGAAATACTATATCTTTAAAAACGATAAATTCGTAGTTTCGGTTTTGGCAAATAACGAGCTAGAAGATAGGTTTGGTAAGGTTAAATTTGAGATTTTAACCTTAACGCATATTGTATAATTTTATTATGGATTGTTAAATTTAAGGCAATAAAAACTTAACACCAGCAAATTTAAAAACTGAATTTTAAAAAATCTTTTTCCACCTTTTGAAGCTATTTAGGGCATAATGCCTCAAATTTAATCCAAATTTGGGGAGAAAAATGACGATTTTCGAGTACGCGCGCCGCATTGACGAGGCTGCAGGACTGGTTCTTGATTTAGATTGCAAAGAGATCGATCTGTAGGATAAGCTTTATGGGCTTTTTCAGTGCTTTATGCCTGACGCCCGGGTATTTTTGCCCGCCGCAGGATCCGAAATTTGGTGGCGAAGCGCTTAAGAGCCTAGCTTTAGCGCACGTTCGAAATTTAAAAATTTTTGCCGAGTTTCTAGGCAAGAACGAGCTTTTAAAAATGCTTTACGAAATAAAATCCGCTCGAGTGCAGGAAAGTTTTGATTTTAGGGGGCATGAAGACGAACTTGCGCACGCCGTATACGGGGCGAGTGAATGATAGATGTGCAGGGGCTCGATGCGAAGCTATCGGTGCTCGGCGAGGCGTACTACTTGGTTGATTGCGACTATCTGCTACCTGCGTATTTGCAGTATCCAAACTACGCACAAAAGCCGCAGGCGGACTTTTTAAGCCCTATTTCGAGCTATATCTAGCGGGGCGGAAGGTCGCGTTTGAGCAGAGTCAAGTCGTGGTTTTTATGCGCTAAATTTACGCAGACAAGGAAACTAAATGCAAACGGACGCTTTTGGCCGGCTAAAATTTGAGCTCTGCGAATACCTAAGGCTCTATGATACGGGACTAAAAGCTGGCAAACGAGTATCTAAAGGGCACCGTTGGTAAATTTAAAAGCGAATTTAGCCAGACGCAGCGGAACTACGCACTGGGTGAGCTCTGCTGCGAAATTTTAGACGAAAGCAAAAGCGAGCTAAAAAATCTAAAAAACCGCGGCAACGGCGAGCTGCCATTTCGGCTCGGCGAGCTAGTCGGCGAGGATCTAAAAGGGTGCTGCGACGCAGGCGAGATGCCGCATCTACGCTGGGCGCATCAGATTTACATGCGCGGTTTGCATGAGCTTGGTGGGGACGAGCTTTTGCGCCGTGCATACCGCCATGAGCGCTGCGACGAGCGAACTGTGGAGCTATACTTTTGCATGCTACTAGACGCGCTAGACTGGGGTGCGCACCACTTTCCAGATGGCTGCCTGATCGAGCGCTCATACTATGAGCAACTAACCCGCGAAGCTCGCGACGCAAGATAAAAACACGAGATAAGCGCGCGGCTAAATTTAGAGTTTGAATACTTCGTAAAGCTTTACGAATGCTATTTTGAGTTTAAGTCTCGCGGCGGCAAGGTTGATTTTTACGTGCTGTGCGAAAAGGCGAGGCTAAATTTCGCGCCTGCAAAGTCTTTTTATTATGAGTAGCGAGGAGCCGCTAAATTTGATCAGATACAAATTTAAAACAAGCGACAAATTTACGGGCTCAAAATTTGGCGTTTAGTTAGTCGCAAACGATACGCCAAATTTTAAAATTTAAGCAAATGTGGCTCGGTTTAAATTTTAACTCAAATTTTATCCGCGCGCCACAGCTCGGCAAACGCTCAAATTTACTTCTACGCCGCTATATTTTGCAGATTTTCAAAGCTAAACACGTTTAGCCCGTTTTTGTACTCGTAGCTTAGAGTTAGCTTATGGGCTTTGATTATATTTTCTACGATGTAAAGCCCCAGACCAAAGCTCTTTTGCGCACTTTCGCCTTTGGTAAAGGGCTCGACGTAGTGGCGCAGCTCCTTTGACAGCCGCTCGCCTTCGTTGATAAATTTGATCGACTCGCGCGTGATAGTTATATTTACGTGCTTGTTCGGAGAGTATTTTAGAGCGTTATCGATCATATTTTTTGCGGCGATAGCTAGCAGTTTAAAGTCCGCATTTAGGTTCACGTCCTCTAGCTTGCTGATCGTGACTTGCCCCGGATCTACCATCGCGATATCCAGAGCCTCGTCGATGACGTCGTCGATACGGCAAATTTTAGTGTTATTTAGTGCGATGTTTGACGTGACTTGCTCGACGGCGGCAAATTCGTTTATGAGATTTTCGAGTTTTATAAACACAGATACTAGCCGCTCCTGGTTTTTGCTTTTTTCGATCATTTCGGCGGCGAGGCGGCCTTTGGTGATCGGGGTTTTTAGCTCGTGCATTATGTTTCTTAAAAACAGCTTGCGCGACGCGTTTAAGTTTTTGATCTGACAAACCGCGTCGTAAAATACCTCCGCAACCTCGGAAATTTCGTCGTTTCCCGCGCTTACGTCCTTGATCTGAAGATCGCCTTTAGCAAATTTATCGATCTGGCGCTTAAGCTTGCGAAGAGGGCGAATTTTGCGGATGATGAAAATATACGCAAGCAGGATGATCACCAAAATGACGCCGTAGATCGCTTTGAAAATATCGTAGCGGTAAGGCTGATACTCCTTGTCGTTTAAAAGCCGCGTCTCGCCAGCGTGCGTGATTTTTAAGTAGTGCTTGCGTTTAAAAAGCAGGATGTCCGCAGAGCCGATGTCTGCGGAGATGCTGTCTAAAATTTCAGCGCCTTTAATGATCTCATTGCGCTTGGCTTCATCGCGGATGGTCGAGAACTCGAAATTTGCAACCTGACGGTCGTATTCGAC
>CALBNA010000255.1 GCA_937896205.1 uncultured Campylobacter sp.
TGCCGTCATCGCCGTTTTTTCGTACGGGCGGTAGCTGGTAAAAGTCGCCCACGAGCATCACGCGCCCGACGAATCGCGAGCTCATCAAGCGGTAATAAATCATATCCATCAGCCCCGCGCTGATCATCGAGATCTCGTCTATCACGATGAGATCGCAGAAGTCGAGCATCTTTTTTAGTTCGCCAAGCTTTCCGCGCTGTTTGCGGTCGTAGCCTCTTAACTCCTCAAGGTTTGAGCAAATACCGAATTTAAAAAAACTATGTACGCTCACTCCACCGACGTTTACCGCCGCGATGCCTGTGCTTCCAAGCACGACGACGTTTTTTAGCTCGCTTTTATAGTGCTTGATAACAGCTTGCGTGAGGTGGCTTTTGCCCACGCCGCCGCGCCCGGTGAGAAAAACATTTGATTTTTTTAATATTTCTAAGAGCTGATTTAGCACAAATTTCCCTAACTTTTTGTAAAATTATAGCTTATTTTTAAGGAGTAAGATTGAAAATTAATAAATTTATGCTTTCTACGGCGGTAGCGTTAGTAATGCTAGGCGGTTGCGCATCGTCAAAAGATGCCTCTATTGCGGTAAATTTAGAGGGTCAAGGCGCCAATACAGCGTCGGCATACGATATGCCCGAGGAGAGCGCGGACGAAAATTTAGGCCACATCAGCTATCTAAAATTTGACGTCGATCAAAATGTAAATGCGTTGCCGATATTGCCTTTTGAGGCTCAAAGTAGCGGCCAAACACTGCTACAAAAACGCTTTAACTCGCTTGATCTAAAAGCGCCTTCAACCACTGCAAAAGACGCATTTTGGGCGCTAGATTACTATAAAAACACGGCAAAAAGGCAGTATTATTTCTCAAATATGCGCAAAATCCCGAACGAATGGTTTGAAAAAGTGCGCAAAAACGCTAGCGTGGAGAGCTTCGGTAAAGTCTCTCTACCTGCGATAACGACGGCAAATACTAGCCTGCGAAATATACCGACCGACGAGGCCGTACTCTATAATCCGGTACGCGCCGGCGAAGGGCTGCCGTTTGACTACGCTCAGCTCTCTTTCGTCTCGATAGGCTATCCGCTTTACGTTTCGCACTTTTCGGCCGACGGCGCGTGGGCGTTCGTAGGTAGCGACGCCGCATGGGCCCTGTCTCTTATACACATCTCCGAGCCCACGAGACCGTACTAGATCTCGT
>CALBNA010000256.1 GCA_937896205.1 uncultured Campylobacter sp.
ATGTGTATAAGAGACAGATCGTGGAGGATCTGGCGAACAAAACAAAGAGCGCCGAGCCTGCTGCTGCGGCAAAAGACGAAACCGACGAGATCTCAGTCAAAGGGTTTGAGTTTATGGACGATCCGGCCGAAGACGTCTTTGAAGACGAGATCATGGAGCTGGATCCGGGCGAGCTTAGGCTAGACGACGAGTTTGACGATATTTCGCAAGCGGCGTCTGGTAAAGATAGCGCCTTTGACGAGTTAAACGAGATCGTAAAGGCTATCGACGATATGGATGAGCTAAGCGAAAAGCTCGAAGGCAATGAGCTGGATTTAGACGATGCGGACGATGAGCCGACGGAGTTTGATGAGTTTGAAATCGCTGCAAAAGACGATAAATTTGACGATCTTTCTGCGGATATAGATGCGCCGGATGAGCTTCTTGGTGGCAAATTGGAGATGGCCGACGAGCCTGAACTCGGCACGGCAGAGCTTGTTGTAGATGGCGAAGACAAGCATGAAGAGATTGATGATAAATTTGAGCTTGATTTTGACGGTAGTATCGAGGATATCAAGCATCAAATCGACGAAATAGACAAGATGGACGAGCTGTCAGAAAATTTGGATACAGACGATGAGCCTTTGGATGCTAAATTTGAAACGGCGGACGAGCCTGATATGGCCAAGTTTGTCGATATGGATAGTGCGGACGAGCGTGAAGCTCTGCAAAGCCTTGAACAAGCGGAAGATGACGATAAATTTGCAATAGAAGAAGCTGAGGAGCAAGAGGATATCTTTGCCGATATGGATATGAAATCCGACGAGCCCGACGAGCAAGAGGTGCAGGTCAAAAATAGCGCCTTGGGCGATGAGTTTTTGCTAGACGATATGGACTTAGCGGGCGAGGAAGAGAAAGAGGATTTTGAGAGCGAAGCAAATTTGACGCAAGATGTTTTAGATGACGAGCTTGCGGATGATATTTTTGCCGCAGACGATCAAAGCGAGACGGAAATAAATCTCGAGCAAGACGCACAAGAAATCAGTGAGTCCGAAGCCATGCAAAACGAGCCTGAAATAGAGCCGCAGATTGATCCGAGCGAGTATGGCGACATCGAGCAAATCAGCGAAAAAGATATGGCTTTAGCGCTTAACGAGAGCGGATTTGCGAGCGGCGAAGCGGTAAATTTGAGCTCGCAAAAAGCTCAAACGACATCAAAGATAAACGAGCTAAAGGCTCAAATTTCAGACGCCGTAGCTAAAAATCTAGAAAATTCGCTGCAAGACGGCGAGCTCCGAGAGGCTCTAAAAAATCTCAACATAAAAATCAATATAAGCTTTGAGGAAAAGTAGTTGAAGGGGCAAATTTTAATTATCTCCGGCCCCAGCGGTAGCGGAAAAAGCACGCTTTTAAACCGTCTTTTAAAAGAGGAAAACGATGTTTATTTTTCGATATCAAGCACAACAAGAGCGCCGAGGCAGGGCGAGATCGAGGGCGTGAATTATTATTTTATAGGCGAAGACGAGTTTAAAAAAGGCATAGACGCTGACGAGTTTTTGGAGTGGGCGTGCGTGCACGGCAACTATTACGGTACCTCGCTAAAGCCCGTTTTAAACGCGCTTGAAGAGGGCAAGATAGCGATTTTTGACATCGACGTGCAGGGTTTTAATATCGCAAAATCAAAATTTGCCAAAAATATCACCTCAGTTTTCATCACGACGGCTAGTAAAAACGAACTAAAATCAAGGCTGCAAAATCGCGGCACCGACAGTGCGGAAACTATCGAAAAACGGCTGATAAACGCAGTCGGCGAGATGGAGCATATCTTAGAGTACGATTATTTTTTGATAAACGACGACTTGCAAAGCTGCTACGAAAATTTGCGCGGGATTTTGCGCTCGATGCGCCTAAAAACGTCAAATTTAGACGCAAAAGAGATTATTAACAAATGGAATAATTGATAAAATTATGCTAATATAACGAAAATCAAAAGGAGAAAAAATGGGTCCAAGCGTCCAACAATTGCTTATTATTTTACTTATCGTGGTCTTGCTTTTTGGAGCGAAAAAGATCCCTGAGCTCGCAAAAGGCCTAGGTAAGGGAATAAAGAGCTTCAAATCGGAAATGGAAGACGATAAAAAAGCCGAGAACGTAGAAAAAGTAGAAGAGAAAAAAGAAGAAACCGCAACCGCCGCAAAGACTGAAGATACGGCTAAAAACGCGTAAGGAAAGGCGTTGAAAAAAAGCGTAATAAACGAGATAAAAGGCGCCGTAGACTTTGACTTTGCGCTGGAAAAGCCAAAAGATAAGGGCTTGGCGCACTACGCGATGCCTACTTTTAGTCTGGCAAAACAGCTCAAAAAATCCCCCGTAGCCATAGCCGCCGAGCTAGCGTCTAAATTTGAAAATAGCGAAGTTTTTGAGGCTACGGCGCTAAACGGCTATATAAATTTTAAACTAAAACCCGCATTTTTGGATAAATTCGCCTCGGCTAGCCTTGCAAATCCGAACGAGTTCGCAAAAGGCGGCGGAACTAGCGGCGAGAAAATTTTACTTGAGTACGTCAGCGCAAACCCGACCGGTCCGCTTCATATCGGGCACGTTAGGGGCGCGGTTTTTGGCGATACGCTAGCTCGCGTCGGGCTTCATATCGGCGAAAATATCTCGACTGAATACTACATCAACGACGCAGGCAATCAAATCGAACTTCTAGGCACGTCCATATCGCTTTGGACGCGCGAAAATCTGTTCGGCGAGAGCGTGGCGTATCCGGAGAAATTTTACCGCGGCGACTACATTGGGCCTATCGCAAAAGAAGCGCTAGAGAAATTCGGCAAAGAGATATTTTACGACGAGAGCCGAAATCTCGAGCTGGCCGAGTTTGGCAAGGATAAAGTGCTGGTTTTAATCAAGCAAAATTTAGCCGACGCGCAAATTTTCATCAAAAACTGGGCCAGCGAAAAGAGCTACTACGATAAACTCCCTCTTACGCTAGATCGCCTAAAAAACGAGAATGGCATCTACGAGAGCGAGGGTAAAATCTGGCTAAAATCAAGCGAAGTGGGTGACGAAAAAGACCGCGTCATCGTGCGCGAGGACGGTCGCGGCACGTATCTGGCCGGCGACGTCGTGTATCACGACGATAAATTTAGGCGCGGATTTGATCGCTGTATCAACATCTGGGGCGCCGATCACCACGGCTATATCGCGCGTATGAAGGCCGCCCTACATTTGCTTGGATACGACGAAAATCGCCTCGAGATCATACTTTCGCAGATGGTGAGCCTGCTAAAAGACGGCGAAGCCTACAAGATGAGTAAACGCGCGGGCAACGTCGTGCTGATGAGCGACGTGGTCGAGGAGGTCGGCTACGAGGCGCTTAGATTTATGTTTCTTAGCAAGCGCTGCGACACGCACCTGGAGTTTGACGTGGACGAGCTAAAGCGCGAGGATAGCTCAAACCCGATATTTTATATCAACTACGCGCACGCAAGGATCAATCAAATTTTCGCAAAAGCGGGCAAAAACGTCGCCGATGTCGCGGGCGTGAAATTTGAAAATCTAAGCGAGGACGGCAAAAATTTGCTATTTGAGGCGCTTGCGCTAAACGATGTTTTAGTCGATAGCTTTAATACGCGCGCGGTAAATAAAATTTGCGACTATCTAAAGAGCTTGGCGGCGAATTTTCATAAATTTTACAACGAAAATCGCGTCGTGGGCAGCGAAAACGAAGACGAGCTTTTAAAGCTTTTCGCCGTCGTTGCACTCTCTATCAAAACGGCTCTAGGTCTAATGGGTATCGCTGCAAAAGACAAGATGTAGAATAAAATTAGTAAATTTAGAAGCGCTTTAAGCGGCGCTTTTTGTTTAAAAACAACCACTTAAAATCCATGAATCTTTCCAAAATTTCCGCCGCATTTTTCTTTGTATTTTTAATAGCAATAGAGTATCTGGCTCTTACGCCCGCACAGATAAAACTCATCGAAAACAGCTGGGATAAAGCAAATCACTTCATTGCATTCGCTGCGCTTTACGTTACTTTGCATTTTGGCTTTTTTAGGCTAAATTTGGGCGCAAAGGTCGCTATTTTGCTAGCTTACGGTATCCAGATAGAGATCATGCAGTCGTTTGTGCCAAATCACTATTTTAGCTTGCTAGATATCGTCGCGGACGGCATCGGTATAGTTTTTGGCATCTTGCTGGCGAGAATTTTGGATCGGTTTAGGGCTAGATTTTAAATTTGAAACTTCAAATTTGACGGCTCGGCTGTGCGGGATTATTTTGTGCCGCGCCGTTTTGCTTTGTTTAAACACAACTTTTACCATCAAATTTACCGCGTCAAATTTGTGCGAAACAGCGGGCTAAAGCGATAAATTTATAAATAGTCGCTAAAATGCAGTATAAAATTTAGCGACACGAGGCAAGAAAGCTAAATTTCGCGGACGCTGAAAAACAGCTCAACCCGCGGTTAAATTTAAAAGAAAAATCTAAAACGAAAGAGTAAAAAATGAAATGGCAAGACAGCAGACGAAGCGATAACGTCGAGGATAGAAGGCAAAACAGCGTAAACAGCATGGGCTCGCTGGGCGCGCTCATACCGATTATCAGATTTTTGCTGGGCTCAAATATCGGTCGCGTGGTGCTAGTTATCGGTGCGGTCGCGTATTTTATGGGCTTTAACCCTCTCGCGCTACTTGAGGGCGGCGGCGCGGGCACTCAAAGGGCGGCATTAGATAGCCCGCAGGAGAAGGAAAAGGTCGCCTTCGTCTCTGCGGTGCTGGCGCAGACTGAAGACGTGTGGAGCAAGGTGTTTAAGGCGGGCGGCGCACAGTACAAAGAGCCTAGCTTAGTGCTTTTTAGAGACGCGGTCTCTAGCGCGTGCGGCACGGCTAGCTCGCAGATGGGGCCTTTTTACTGCCCGGCGGATAGAAAAGTCTATCTGGATCTTAGCTTTTTTGAAGAGCTAGAGGCCAAATACAAGGCCGCCGGCGACTTCGCGCAGGCCTACGTGATCGCCCACGAGGTCGGACACCACGTGCAAAATTTACTAGGCACGCTCGGTAAAATAAGCGAGCTAAAATCGCGCACGAAAAGCCCAGTAGAGCAAAACGCGCTGCAAGTCAAGGTCGAGCTGCAAGCTGACTGCTATGCGGGCGTCTGGGCGCACTACATGGGGCGCTACAAGGTGCTAGAAGACGGTGACATCGAAGAGGCGCTAAACGCCGCGAGCGCGATAGGCGACGACGCGCTACAGAAAAAATACCAAGGCCGCGTGACGCCGGACTCGTTCACGCACGGCTCGTCAAAGCAGCGCATGACGTGGTTTAAAAAGGGATTTGAGGGCGGACAGCCAAGCTCGTGCGCGTTTGAGATCTAAATTTGACTTTTTAGCGCTGTACCCCGTTTGACGAGCGTAAATTTCTACTCGGCCGCATTTGGATAAATTTAAATGCGGTTTTTCGGACCTCATTTGTCGGAATCAAATTTAAATTTTTGTGATTTTAAGCAAATTTGGGCGCGACGGCGCCGTTTGGTTTGCAAATTTAAGCGTAACAAGCGATAAGATCAAAAAGTGGAGCAAAAATGAAAAGAAGAGACTTCATAGAGGGCGCGGCGACCTGCGCGGTGGGGCTTACTGTAGGGCTGTATTTGTTTGCCGAGCAGGCCGGCGAGATCGGCGCTACAAATTTGACGGACGGCGTAGATCTAAGCGGCGCGAAAAATCTCGGCGAAAAACTTGCCGCCATGACCCCATATCTCACGCTAAATAACAGAATTTTGATGCCGATCGTCGGACTTGGCGCGGGTAAATTTGATGATTTGAAAGACAAAAACGCGCTTGAGACGGCTCTTGGGCTAGGTTACCGCCTGATCGATACGGACGGGCGCGAGGAGGGCGCGGCTACTGCATTTGCGGCTAGCGGCTTAGAGCGCGGGCAGCTATTTATTCAAAGCTCGGTAGGCGCTCAAAATACTGACGAAAACGACATAATAAAAAGCTTTGAGCGTTCACTAAAAAAACTAAATACCGACTACGTCGATCTGCTTTTACTGTGCGCAGGGACGGGCGATACTAGCTCTGCGTGGCGCGTTTTGCAGAGGCTTTACCACGAGGGGCTTGCGGCGTCGATCGGCATTTGCGACTATCAGGGGGAATTTGGAGTCGAAAATTTAGTCAAAATCGCGCAAGGTAGCGAAGTTAAACCCGCGGTTTATCAGACGCGCTCTCGCTCCTATCTACGGCACTTTGCTGCGCGCGGCAAGGTGACCGACCATGACGTGCAAGTGCAGCTGCTATATGAGCCCGGCGAAGAGCTAAAAGAGCCCGCGCTCGCGCAAATCAGCGAAAAATACGGCAAAACGCGGTCACAAATCATCTTGCGCTGGCTCGTACAACACGGGGTTTGCGCGGTAGTAAACTCCGATAGTAAGGAGCGATTGCTTGAAGATATCGATATTTTTGGCTTTGAGCTCGCGGACGAGGATAGCGAGCTGATAGCAAAGCTCTGGAAAAGCTAGCAGGCGTACGAGGTCGGTTTGTCCTCAAATTTGTGCGTCTTAAATTCGGCAAGCTTGGGTTGATGGCAATTTTGCTGATTAGCTGCGCTAAATTTGCTGGCTTTATAGACGTTAAATTTGGCTTTAGCGGTCTTGGCTAAAATTTCGCGAATCGCAGCGAAAAAACCTATAACAAGCATAAGGAAATCAATGAAAAACTTGGACTACGAGGCGCTTAAGGCGGAGTGGCAAAAAGAGTGGAATGAAAAGAGCGAGAAATACGCCAAGGCCGTAAACGATATGGTGTCCTTTGCCGAGGCGCACGGCTGGGACGCGTATAAAGGCGAGGAGCCCGTAGATGAGCGCGCGCATCTGGGCGAGGCGGTTTTTGCGCTGTTAAAAGAAGCCAACGAGCGCGGCGAGACGGCGAAATTTAGAGCCGATTTTCCACCGTCAAACATCATCTTTGAGGGGTGCAAGGATGAAACCGGCAATGCCGGCGAAAAGGATAAAATAGGAGACAAGCTAGGCAATGTCGATCAAATTTGCCCTCTTGGCGGCGAGAACGTCCTTTTTATCGTCTCGCAAAGCGAGCCTGAAGGCTGGCACAAAATGCTGTATCTGCTAGAAGGCGAGCGCGTTAGCGTTATCGCAAAGGACGTCATCGCCGTGGGCAAGTCCAAGCGAAACGAAATTTACGCCCTGCTTAGGAGAGGCGAGATAGAGCTCGTAAAAGGCTACGACGGTAAGGGTGGCGGCGAGCCTATCGCGAAATTTAGCCACGACGTGGAGCTAACATACGACGAGGCTGAAATTTTACCTTTTAACGACGGTAGCAAGGTGCTTTTGAGCTGCCACGACGGGATATTTTTGATCTCACAAAACGGCGCGAAGCTTATCCATCCGATCTACGAGGATGAGGACGATGACGGCAATGCTGCACTCTATATCGATATGGCCAACGCGACCCTCTCAAACGACAACGCTCTCATCGTCGCGGGCGAGCAAGATGGCGACCACATCCTGATGGATAGCGAGGGCGAGCGGCTGGGCGGTATCGGCGCGCAGAGCTCGTATCCGCACTTTTGCCTCTTTAGCGCGGACGATACGCAGCTCATCACAAACTCTTGCCACTTCTACAACGGCGTTACGATCGGCGTGGATAGGGCTTTGCTAAAGCGCGGACTAGAGGTTGAGGCGTATTCGTACGACGAAGAGGGCGAGAAAAATTTCACGCTGATCGACGATGCGATGAGAGTTTATGCGGGCGTAGCGGCGCAGGACTTTTACATCCTCGGCGATGCATACGGCTACATCAGAGCAGTCGGCAAGGACGGGCGTAAAATTTGGCGCCACTATCTGGGCGGCACGATAAAGTCTATGGCATTAAGCGAGGACGGGGGCGTGCTATTTGTGGGTACATACGGCGGCAGACTGCATAAGCTACGCCTCGGCGCGGGTCAAGATAGCCACACGATCGGCAACGGCAACCACAAAGAGGAATTTAGGCTGATTGCTTACGAGGATAAAATTTATCGGTGGTAAATTTCGCGGCGCGCGGTATGACGGCTCAAATTTTATCGTTTTTAAAATGCCTGTCTCGACAAGTAAAATGCGGAGCTAAGATTTGTCAAATTTGGCCCAAATTTTGAATGCTAAAATTTAAAACAAATTAGCCAAATTTGAATACAAAAATATAAAACGAAGTATTTTTGCCGCGAGACCGCTAAAATTCGGCTCAAATTTACGAGTCGGTAAAAAGCGCGGCGACAAAATTAATAGACCTCGTCGCCGCAAATTTATCAGTCGTTAGTCGCCGATCGTATCGGCGTCAAGCGTGCCTTCAAGTATGCTTTTGATAAAAGAAACGGTCGCAAAGCGCGCGGCCGGCAAATTTATGAGCGTGTGCGGAGCATTAGGCAGGAGTAAAACTATCGCGTTTTTCTTGTCGCCGTAGGTTGCGGCGCAGTTTCCGGTGGCGTTTTCGTTGCCTAGATAGCTATTTTTTTGAGAGAAATATTTATCCTGATCGCTTATTAAATTTAAAACTGGCGTATCGTTAAGCGCTGTTTTGTGCTCTTTTACGAAGTAGTTCTCCTCGCACGACCAAGAGTTTATAATCTTGCCCAAAAAGTCCTTGCCCTCGTATCTGGCTACAGCCACTGCGCCTTCGCTGGTGCCGGCTAAAAACAGCTTGCTCGTATCCGCCCACTCCGTGTTTTTTAGCGCATCCAGGGCGATTTTGATTTCGCTAGAGCGTAGCGAATGGACCTTTTCATAAATTTCCTTATCTGCCGGAGATTTGTAGGTTATCCTGTTTTCTAGGGCCATACTATCAAACATAAAGCTTGCTATACCCTCTTTTGCTAGCCACTCTTGCCATTTGTCAAGGCCTATTTTATTGTTGATACCGGACGAGCCGTGCAGGAAAACTACGACTGGCGCTTTGGCTTGCGTCTTTGGGGCATCTTTAAAAAGTCCGACGTAAATATCGCCGCCCGTGACGTTTTTTGGAAGCGCGATTTGAGCCTGCGCTACGCCTTTTTGGGCTGATTCGCTCGTGTGCAGGTATGCGTCGCCCGCAAACAAATGCGCCGTAAAGAGCGCAACCAATAAAACAAAAGTTTTTCTAAACATAAGCATCCTTTATCTTGACTTTGATTGATTATATAAAAATTAGATTTAAGGCGGCCTTTTAATTTATAAAATAATCGCTAAAAAACGCAGGAAAAACTTATGGCGGTAGGCTTTTAAATTTCGCCGCTAAAACTGCCTTGACCGTAGCACGTAAAAATCGGTTGCTTTTGCGTATTAAAAAGTTCAAATTTAGCTCCTTTTTGCCCGTTTTTGTAAAACCAAAGCGCGGTAAAACGCGTCTAATTAGTGCTTTACATCCCCGCTTGCTATCCGCTTTTTGCCAAATTCTTGGGCTAAATTTAAGATCATGCCTCCCACCTTTTTTACCGACTTGGGGAGCCAAATTTGACCGCAAACTTTCCTTCTTGCTCGTCCTCTTAAAAGTCAAATTTTGCAATATAATTTTTAATTTTATTTAGCTTTTGGATTTTTGCAGCGGGAGATTTTGCGGTCAGGAGAAGTTTAGCGTAGGTTTTTAGTTTTATTTTTGCTACGCCAGTTAAATTTGCGGTATGGATTTGAAAAGTCGCTAAATTTGACGAGATCGCTTCAAATTTAACTTTTTAAATAAAAGCAAAAGCCTGCGATATCGGCTTTTGGCTCAATAATCAAGCACGCCGCTTGCAAGATCAAGCAAATTTTACCGTTTATAGCAGCGGCGGCTTGGGTCAAATTTACCGTCCGCTTCATGCTTTAGACAAATTTGACGCTACCGGCGCGGCGGGCTAAATTTGACTTAGGCTTTTGCCTCTTTTAGCTTGCTTAAAAACTCTTCGATGTTGTATTTGGCGCGGTACTGTGCGCTCATGAGGTGGATGAGGATGTCGCCCAGATCGATCACGACCCAGTCGCCGGAGCTTTCGATACCTAAAAACTGCTCGCCTTCGTCTTTTAGCCCCTCTTTTAGGTCGTCTGTTAGCGAGTAGGCGTGGCGTTCGCCCATCGTGGTGGCGATGATGACGCATTTTGCGATGTATTCGCGCCCGCTCATGTCGATAGCCTCGATGGCTTCGGCCTTTTTGGCGTCTAGGATTTTGATGATTCGTTCGATTCTTTCTTGCATGTTTTTCCTTGGTAAAATTTCGCCGCTTCGTCCGCTATGCACGGTATCATCAGGCTTTTGTCCAAATTTTGCCTGATTTGCGAGGACGAAACGGGCTCGTTTATGTTTAAAATTTTAAAATTTTCAGGCACGGCTACGTCGACGCGGCTAGCTACGACGAAGGTCGCGAGTTTAAAGAGCTCGTCTATCTCGTGCCATTTGTCTAGACTTTCTAGATGATCGGCGCCGATAATGAGATAAAGCTCGCTCACAGCGTAAATTTGTCGTATATGCTGCACGCTTTCTATCGTCGGTACGGGACGATTTTGCGCGATCTCGTAATCGCTCACGCATACTTTAGATAGCGCGCCCCAAGCCTCGTTCGCCCATCTTAGCCGAAGCAGCGGCGGAGCGGAAAACTCGCTCTTAAACGGGCTGATAAAGGTCGGCATGATGATGAGCTTGTCCGCGTCTAGCTGCTCTAGCGCGGCCTTAACGGCGGCGTCGTGCCCGAGATGAGGCGGGTCGAAACTACCGCCGAAAAGCGCGATTTTCATAAATTTGCCTTTAAAATTTCGGTGCAGTTTATCGAATTTGAAGTGAAAATTGGTTGAAAATCAAAAAATTCGCCGATAAAGCGCAAATTAAGTGGAGATTTTGTAAAATTTGGGGATTTTTGGGCTTGCGAGGCTTGTTTTTGGC
>CALBNA010000257.1 GCA_937896205.1 uncultured Campylobacter sp.
TAAATTTTAATTTCCCTAGCTTTACGCAGTGCGCGAGGCGAAGGATGCTCCGCTTTTTTGAGCCGCATCTTACGCTCATTTACTTGCGGATACCGCACAACGGCTCGCCTTGCTTTGCATTTAAGCCGTGCGGGCTAAATTTTACTTTACGCCGCAGCGTAGCAGCCTGCCGAAATTTTAGAATTTACCCTCGTGCCGCCCGTTAAATTTGACTGATTTGCTAAGGTTAAAATTTAATAACCTAGCGTCAAATCAAACAAGTTTCACTTTATGTAAGCTACACCGCCACAAAAATCTAAATTTAACTTGTCGCCTTATAAAATAGGGCTTCATTTAGTTCGCTACAGAAGCCGCTCGCTCCGTAAAATCCAAACCGCTCGCCAGGCGGGAAGTAGTCGCCCTCTCTAAAAAGCCTATTTTCACCATTTTTGAACTACGCTTAGCCCTTATTGCCAAGCAGATCACCCAATCCGCCGAGCCCTCCTAGCATGGATGCTGCAGCGCCTTTCTTTTCATTTTCGACGAGTTTTATCGCGTCATTGATCGCCGAGATCAGTAGGATCTGCAAGCTTTCCTTGTCGCTAAAAAGGCTATCGTCGATACTTAGATCGAGCACCTCGCCCGCGCCGTTTAGCCTGATGGCGACCATGCCCGCGCCCGATTTTACAGTAAATTCCTTGCGCGCATTCTCCTCCTCGATCTGCTTAGCCTTGGCCTGCATCTGATCGAGCATTTGCCCCATTTTCGAAAAATCCATTCCTTCAAACATCTTTACTCCGTTATTTCGTTTTTTTCGTTTACCTGTACGATTTTTGGTTCGAAATCTCTCGCTTTTTTGGCGCTCATCTGTGCGTAGGCCACGATGATGACGACGTCGCCGACGCAGACTTTGCGCGCGGCCGCGCCGTTTAGGCAGATCTCGCCCTTTTTCTCGCCGCGGATCACGTAGGTAGCGAAGCGCTCGCCGTTATTGACGTTTAGGATCTCGACTTTTTGGTACTCGCAAAGCCCCGCAGCCTCGATGAGCTCGGGTCCGATCGTGACCGAGCCCACGTAGTTTAGGTTGGCGTCCGTCACGCGCGCGCGGTGGATTTTGCTTGATAAAATTTCGATTTTCATCGGTCGTCCTTTGTGTTTTTGAGAAAATTATACTATAAATTTAGCCGCAAAAAGCAACTTTATATAGCCGCGGCGATTCGTTTTTGCCTGCTTGCCGCGATAAAATTCGGAGTTAAATTTGTGATCAAATTTGATTTTAGAGGCATTTGCGCGAGCGATAAAAGCTGCGATAAATTTGACGCCGCTCGGCAGTAAAATAGAAATTTAGGCGCAAACAAAGGCAAATTTTACTCAAATTTACCCTTATTTCGTCGCCGTTTCGTTCGTAAATTTAGGCGCGTCCGTCCAAAAGTTTGCGCACGACCTGCTTGTCGCTAAACGGATACTTCACGCCCTTGATCTCTTGATAGGTCTCGTCGCCCTTGCCTAAAATCACTAAAATTTCGTCCTGCTCAAGGCTTTCAAGCGCGTATTTGATCGCCTCCTTGCGGTTTGCGATGCATTTTACGTTCTCGTTCATCTCCAGGCCGCCGCAGATCTCGGCGATGATACTTTCTGGTTCTTCGCTGCGAGGGTTGTCGCTGGTGACGACGAGTCTGTGTGCGTATTTTTGCGCAGTTACGCCCATTTTTGGGCGTTTGGTGCGGTCTCTATCGCCGCCTGCGCCAAAAACTGCGACGATTTTACGATGACGCAGCGCGTTTAGCACCTTTTCGATGCCGTCTGGAGTGTGTGCGAAGTCCACGATCACCAGCGGTTCGCGACTAACGACCTCCATGCGCCCCTCGACGCCGTCAAATTCCGCCGTGGCGCGCGCGATCTGCTCTAGCGGTCTATCCGTCAGCGTCGCGACGCAAGAGACGGCTGCTATGAGGTTGTAGAGGTTAAATTCACCGTGCAAATTTGAGCTTAACGCCATTTGCCCGCGCGGAGTATTTAGCGTCCCGAGTATGCCGCCTTCTAGCGAATACTCGCCAGGCGCAAAGTCCGCGTCCGCATGAAGCGCGTAAGTTAGGGCGTTTGCTGGGTTAAATTTGATCCCACCGCGGTCGTCTATATTTATAAGCTTTGGCGCGTCGTCTGCGAAAAACTCGCTCTTTACGCGTGCGTACTCTTCGAACGTACCGTGGTAGTCGAGGTGATCCTGGGTCAAATTCGTAAAAATTTTCATCGCAAAATCTAGGCTCTCGATGCGTTTTTGAGCGATGGCGTGCGAGCTAGCCTCCATCACGAAGTACTCGCAACCGCGCTCGCTAGCGGCTTTGAGATAGCTAAGCGTGCGTAAAATTTCGCTCGTCGTTAGCGCCTTGTCATCGATGCGTTCATTGTTTATAAAAGCGCCGCGAGTGCCGCACAGGCCGCATTTGTAGCCTAAATTTAGCAACGTAGCGCAGATAAGCGCTGCGGTCGTGGTCTTGCCGTTGGTGCCCGTGATGCCGATGATTTTGATGTTCTCGTCGATGCCCAGCAACCGCTTACACTCGGCCAAATTTATGATTTTTGCGCCCTTTGCTTCGGCGGCGGCTTCAAATTTGGCGTTCGTCGCCGTTTTTACGAAACAGCAACCCGCTTCGCATTCGTTCGAGTTGTCGGTGACGAAGCCTTCTTTAACGTAAATTTTCACTTTCGGCCTTTTCGTTGATTTCGCGAGCCAGGGCGCTTAGTCGCTCGTCGCCGGCAAACATCACGGCCGCGGTCTCGATGTAGTTTAGCCCCATTTCGATGAAGTCGTTTTTGATAAGATTTTGCAAAAACTCGAGAAAATCGTCGCGGTTGTCGATCATCACGCGCGTGGAAAACATGATGTCCTCAAAGGTACTTTTAAATCCGCCGCGCCTAACCGCATCCATAAAATCGGCGTAGCTGATCGCATTTTGCTCCTCAAGGCTCTCGTCGTCGCTAAATTTCGCCTCGAGCGCGCCCAAAATTTCCTCCAGCTCGTCCGGGCTCATGCCGAGCTTGTCTTTTAACTTAAATATCTCAAATAGCGTCATCGCCTCGTCGCGGCGAGTCTTGGCAAGCGAGCAAAGCATGATGAGAAAAAGTAGTTTTTTATCCGGTTTTTTGTCGTAGGCGAGTGAAAAATAGCTCGCGGCGGCATCAAATTCGCCCTTATTAAACGCTTTTAGACCCGCCTTTTTGTAATCAATCAAATTTAACTTCCTCGCCGATAGGGATGTTTACGACCTCTAGCTCGGGGTGGATGTCCGTGCGTAACTGACGCTCGATGCCGTATTTTAGCGTAGTAGTGCTAGCTGCACAGCCGTGGCAGTGGCCGGTGAGGCGGACGTAAATTTTGCCGTTTTTGATACCTAGCAGCTCCATGCCTCCGCCGTCGTTTTCAAGCATCGGCATAACCTTTTGCAAGCTCGCTTTTACGGGCTTTAAAAGCTCTTCGTCGGTAAATGGGATCATTTTTAACCTTTTTAAGTTTTTGAGATATTATAGCAGATAAAATTTTAAATACGCTATGAGTTTGGCGTTTTGGCCGCTATTTTTGACCTGGATAAATTTGGAGCTTTAAGCGATTCTGCGTGCGAATGGGGCAAATTTAAAAAACACTAGTAATGGTTGAGGGTAAAAAACGGCGATAATAAAAAGGATACGGCGCGCAATATAAAGCTTAAAATAGTTATGTGCGGTCGTTGTGTATTCTCAAGCTACTTTCAGATGCTACAAATTCGGCACATTGCGCTTGCCATGCGATCAAATCTTTTAGAAGGCAAATTTATGCGTAGAATTGCATAAAATTTAGAATAAAAGTCGCCACAAATTTTAGCATCTTCCACCCGTGTTCAAAATTGCAAACAATGCAGCAGGCGAGCAAATAAATTTAATTGAGATAAAAAGCTAGAGTGGTTTTTGAGATAATTGAAGGCAGATAAATTTAAAAAGAAAAAGAGAGCCGAAGCTCTCTAAAAGTTATTCTTTGATTAGCTCTATATAAGCCATCTCGGCAGCATCGCCTCGGCGAACGCGAGTCTTAACGATGCGCGTATATCCGCCGTTTTTACCTACGAATTTTGGAGCAAGCTCGGTTACTAGCTTATTCGTAGTTTCTTTATCCTGCAAGCTAGCAAAAACCGCTCTGTGAGCGTTGCTGTCGCCTTTTCTCGCTCTAGTGATTAGCTTTTCGATATAGCTTCTCAACTCTTTTGCCTTAGGCAAGGTCGTCTCTATCTTTTCGCTTTTGATGATAGCGATAGCTAAGTTTTTAAGTAGAGCCGAGCGGTGAGCCGACGTCCTACCTAGTTTTCTGTATCCGTGACCGTGTCTCATTTATGTTCCTTTTACTCTTTTGCACTCATTTGTGATTTTAGGTCGGCGATTTTTTTCTTGAGTTGCTCTTTGCCGCCGCCTAGGTCGCCGCCGACCGGATATCCGATCTCTTGCATAACGGCTTTAATCTCTTCGAGAGATTTTTTACCTAAATTTTTAAGCTCTTTTAGCTCGTTTTCATCCATCAAAGCAAGCTCGCCGATAAATCTAATCTCGGCTTTATCAAGGCAGTTAAAGCTTCTGGCGCTCAAATTTAGCTCTTCTACGCTTTGAAGTAGTTTCGCATGCTCGCTGCCAGAAGTTTGAGAGTTTAGACCTGCCGAAACGTCGATATTTAAAACGCCTTTAAACACCGACATCTGCTGATACATCGCCTCTATCGCATGTTTAAACGCTTCGATCGCGCCCACTTGTCCGTCCGTCGTAACCGTGAAAATAATCTTCTCGTAGTCAGGGTTATCCTCAACCAGGACATTTTCCAGCTCATAAACAGCTTTTTTAACAGGCGTAAAGAAAGCGTCGAGAGCTATGTAACCCTCTTCGGTATTGTCTCTTATTTCTTCACTTGGGACGTATCCGATACCTTTTTGAATGATTACGGAAAATTTAAGCTCCGCATCCTCGTTTATAGTCGCAAGATAAGCGTCTGAATTTACGACATCTACAACATCGTTTTTTAGATCGCCGGCTTTTATCTCTTTTGGACCTTTAAACGAATACTCAACCACTTCGCGCTCAGACTCGTTTTTTAGCTTAAAACGGATGTTTTTTAAATTTATAATAAACTGCGCTACGTCCTCGAGCATACCTCTCATCGAATCAAATTCATGAGATACGCCTTCTATCTTGACGCCCGTAGCCGCAAATCCAACCGTACTGCTATATAAAAGTCGTCTTAGCGGATGAGCCAAAGTAACAGCATAGCCCGTCTCAAACGGATACGCAGTTATTTTGGCGACATTCTCGCTTATACTCTCTACTGAAATTTCGGTAGGCATATAAGCTGATGTGGTAATTTTTCTCATCGTTATACCCCTTATTATTTCGAATAAAGCTCTACTATGAATCTTTCCTCGACAGGAATGACGACTTCTTCCCTTTCCGGAGTTCTTGTGAAAATTCCGAATTTTTTATCTTTTTCAACGTCAACCCAAGCTACGATGCCAGTTTGTGCCGTAAGGTCGATCGCGCGAACGATTTGCGGATTGTTTTTAGATTTTTCGATAACCTCTACTTTAGCACCCGCTTGAACTCTGTAAGAAGGAATATCCACTCTCTTGCCGTTTACCAAAATATGTCCGTGAGTAACTAGCTGGCGAGCAAAGCGGCGAGTCGTCGCAAAGCCCATTCTGTAAACTACGTTATCTAGTCTTTGTTCCAAAAGCTGCACCAAAAGCGCACCGGTATTTCCTTCGCGACGAGCAGCCTCTTGGAATAAGCGACGGAATTGCTTTTCGCTAATGCCGTACATAAATTTAGCTTTTTGTTTTTCGCGAAGCTGTAATCCGTATTCGCTTATCTTGCTTCTTCTTTGTCCGTGTTGTCCCGGAGCGTAAGGTCTTTTGTCAAGCGCACTTTTACCTGCCAAGCGACGCTCGCCTTTTAGCGCCAAACTAACGCCAAGTCTTCTTTCTAATTTTTCAACGGGTCCTCTATATCTAGCCATAATAATTCTCCTAATTTTCTAATTATACGCGGCGGCGTTTCGGCGGTCTGCAACCATTATGCGGAAGCGGAGTTATATCTTTTAAAAACGTTACTTTTATGCCCTCTACCGCGCCTACGCTCTTGACTGCGGTCTCTCTGCCGCTGCCAGGACCTTGTACTTTGATGCCTACTTCTTTTATGCCGTGCTCTTTTGCTTTAGTTAGAGCGTCTTCGACTGCTTGTTGGGCTGCGTAAGGAGTTGATTTTTTACTTCCTTTAAAGCCTAGACCGCCAGCACTGCTCCAAGCGATAGCATTTCCCATCTCATCGGTAACCGTTACCATCGTATTGTTAAAAGTCGCGCTTATATAAACGATACCTTTAGCTATACTTTTTCTTACAATTTTCTTTTTAACTACTTTTCTTTTTGCCATCGCTTATCCTTATTTAGTCGCAGCGCCGACTGTTTTGCGCTTGCCTTTTCTAGTTCTAGCGTTTGTTTTAGTCTTTTGACCGCGCACCGGAAGACCTTTTCTGTGTCTTAGACCGCGGTAGCTTCCTAAGTCCATAAGAGCCTTGATATCCATAGCAACGCTTTTTCTAAGGTCACCCTCAACCACGTGGTTCTCTTGGATCTCTTTGCGGATAGCCGCAGCTTCATCTTCGGTTAGGTCGCTTACTCTTTTATCGTAAGAAATTTTGGTAGCGTCCAAAATTTGACGAGATTTGTGAAGACCGATAC
Source organism: uncultured Campylobacter sp. (assembly GCA_937896205.1). Taxonomy (GTDB): domain Bacteria; phylum Campylobacterota; class Campylobacteria; order Campylobacterales; family Campylobacteraceae; genus Campylobacter_A. The sequence continues at coordinate 6,728 of CALBNA010000257.1, forward strand.
CGTAAATATAGGTCAAACCATATTCAATTCTCTTTTTCTTTGGTAAATCCACACCTGCGATACGTGCCATGCTTTATCCTTGTCTTTGTTTATGTTTTGGATTTTCGCAGATTATGCGAACTACGCCTTGGCGCTTGACAATTTTGCACTTGTCACACATCTTCTTTACAGAAGGACGAACTTTCATTCTAGTCTCCTAAAAATTTATTCCACTTTTAGGCTGCATCAGGTTTAACGAAATTTTAAACCAACTATTTTCAAAACAAGTGGTGGGCTTTGAAAACAATTCTTCATACAGCAATTTGTCGCAAAGGGCTGAGTATAGCCAAATTTAGCTTTTAATTTACTTATGTCGGTAAATTATCCTACCCTTATCCAGACTGTAAGGCGTTAGTTCCACCTTTACGCGGTCTCCAGGCATTATTTTTATATAATGCATCCTCATCTTGCCCGCAATATGACACAAAATCACGTGTTTGTTGTCGAGCTCGACCTTAAACGTCGCGTTTGGCAGCGCCTCGATGACGTTGCCGTCGATCTCTATGACGTCGTCTTTTGCCACTTAACTCCTTTTTGTTAAATTTACTTTCGCCGATCGGCGGAAGCTTGAAATTAAAATTTTAACTCACCACAAATTAAAATTTTAAAATTTACAAGTCGCACGAACGATTTGTAAATTTTAAAATTTTACGCTAGGCTTAAGATCTCCGCACGTCCGTTCATGACTGCCATGCAGTGCTCGTAGTGGCTGGTTCTTAGTCCGTCTTTGCTGGTTACTTTCCATTTGTCGGGACCGATCACTGGAGTGCCGTCTTTTTGGCAAATCATCGGCTCCACGCAAAATACCATTCCGTTTTTGATTTTCGGTCCGGATTTTGGGCTACCGCCCTCTAAATAATTTAAAATTTGCGGATCTTCGTGCGGGCGTCTGCCGATGCCGTGACCGCAAAATCCGGTTAACGGAACGAAACCACGAGCCCTTATAAATTTCTCGATTTCAAAACTAAGCTCTTTAAAGTGCATTCCCGCTTTTACGGTATCTATCGCAAAGTATAACGCATCTTTAGCGCAAGCGATTAGTTTTTCATCCTCGCGCGAAATTTGACCTACGCCCCAAGTCCTAGCCGAGTCGCCGAAATATCCGTTCAAATTTGAGCCGATATCGACACTTACGATGTCACCTTCTTGTAGTTTGTATTCGTTTGGAATGCCGTGGATGACTACTTCGTTTACGCTAATGCAAGCTGCGTTTGGAAAACCGTAAAGCCCCTTAAACGCAGGCTTTGCGCCTGCAGCCCTTATCATGTCGTCGCAAATTTTATCTATTTCGAGTAGTGAAATGCCGGGCTTGATCACGCTTTCTACGTAGTCGAGGGTTTGAGCGACGATTTTATTCGCCGCTCGCATCTTCTCTATGTCGTTTGGCTGCATAATGGTTATAGCCATTACAAACCTACCGCACTTAGAGTTTGATATTTATTCATATAAATTTGAGCTTCTATCCTTCGCATCGTATCAAGCGCGACAGAGACTACGATCAGTACCGATGTACCGCCGAAATAAAACGGAACGCCCATAAATTTAACGAGCACCCAAGGCAGCGTCGAGATGAGTCCGAGATAGATCGCGCCGCTAAATGTTAGTCTTGATGCCACTTCGTTTAGATAGCCTGCCGTACCCTCGCCAGGCCTAATACCCGGGATAAAGCCGCCCTGTCTTTTTAAATTTTCGCTGATATCTTTTGCGTTAAACGCGATCGAAGCGTAAAAATATGCAAAAAATACAACCAGCAAGAATGTTAAAAAGTTGAAAAAATAGCTATTTGGATTTAAAAAATCGTGAATAGCTTGGATGTAAGGATTTGTGCTGGCCTGCAAAATGGTGCTTGGGAACATCAAAATTGCACTGGCGAAAATCGGAGGAATAACGCCACTTAAATTTACCTTGATAGGTATATAGTTCATAATGCGTTTGTTTTGATTTTCCATCACTACCTTACGCGAATAGCTCACCGGTACGCGTCTCTCGCCCATCTCGACGTAGATAACTACGCCTACCGTGACCAAGATAACAAGCAAAATTCCGATAACCACGAGGAAGTTCATCTCGCCCGTATTTACCAAATTTACCGTTCCGCCGATAGCTGAAGGTATGCCGCTAACGATACCTGCGAAGATAATAAGGCTGATACCGTTGCCGATACCGCGCTGAGTGATCTGCTCGCCTATCCACATCAAAAGCATAGTTCCAGTTAGCATCGAAGCTGCAGCAATCGCGATAAATAAATTCATATCTATCATTATCGCGTCCTCTCCGCCTCTACCGTGAAGACTCTGAAGCCCCATACTAACGCCGACTGCTTGAACAAGCGTGATGATAATAGTAGCGTAACGGATGATCTGCATATATTTTTGCATGCCGTCGCGGTCTTTTTTCATCTTACCCAAATTTGGGAAAGTAGCCGCTAAAAGCTCCATAATAATCGATGCCGTGATGTATGGCATAATGCCTAGAGAGATGATGCTAAGGCGTTCTGCGGCCTTACCGCTGAACATATTAAATAGTCCAAGCGCATTTGCGGAATTCGAATCGAAAAACTCTTTAATAACATTGACGTTTACGCCAGGAACCGGCACGTATGCCAGTATCCTGTAAGCAAATAAAAATGCCAACGTGATTAAAATCTTGTTGGTCAATGTCTTATTCATTACGCACGTCCGCTAACGGTTACGTTCTCGTCTTTGATTTTCGAAGCCAAATCTTTCGCGCTCACTCCGATCAATTTGATTTTCTTGACGCTGCTTGAAATTTTATGTACGGTAGCGATAGTAGCAATAGTGATCTCGCTTAGCTCTTTTACCGCAACGATTTTTTCTACGTTGATTGCGTAAGGTTTCTCAAATTTAGAAGCGAAGCCTACTTTTGGAAGGCGTCTTTGAAGCGGTTGCTGACCGCCTTCGAAGCCTCTTTTTTCATTGTAGCCTTTTCTAGCTCTTTGACCTTTGTGTCCTTTGCCCGCGGTTTTACCTTGACCGCTACCTTGACCGCGACCTAGTCTTTTGGTTTGCCTAGTCGAGCCCTCGGCAGGTTTTAAATTTTCTAGTCCCATATCTTCTCCTTAGCCTTTAAGCATGCTTAGCGCTTTTAAAGTAGCGCGAACGACGTTTGCCGAGTTGTTTGAGCCAAGCGATTTTGTTAGGATGTCCTTGATGCCCGCAAGCTCTAAAATAGGACGAGCGCTACCGCCCGCGATCACGCCTGTACCTTCGCTAGCAGGGCGAAGCAAAACGCGGCTAGCGTTAAATTTAACCTCTACGTCGTGAGGTATAGTCGAGCCTTTTCTTTTTACCTCGATGATGTTTTTAAACGCGTCGTCGACGGCTTTTCTCATAGCGTCCGGCACCTCTTTTGCTTTACCGAAGCCAAAGCCCACTAGACCGTTTCTGTTTCCTACTACGACAAGAGCCGTAAATCTAAATCTACGACCGCCTTTTACGACCTTTGTAACGCGGCCGATATCAACCATTACTTCTTCGAATTCTTCTCTGTTATATTTTTCCATAGCGATTTTCCTTATAGTTTGATACCGTTTTCACGTAATGCGTCCGCAAAAGCCGCTATAACACCGTGATACAAATAGCCGTTTCTGTCGAATAATGCCGTTTCTATTTTTTTAGCTTTTAGAGTTTTTGCAAATTCTTTAGCCAAAGTTACGGCGCCTTCTTTGTTTGCTTTTACGCCTAGTTTTCTGCCATCTGCCGCCGCTAGAGTTACGGCTGCTACGTCGTCGATAGCTTGGACGTAAAGAGTTCTGTTTGATTTGAAGATAGAAATTCTAGGCAATACCGCAGTGCCGGAAATTTTGGCTCTGATTCTTCTTTTTCTCTTGATTCTAAGAGCGAGTTTTCTTTTTAATACATTTGCTGTCATTATCTATCCCTTACTTCTTAGATGTCTTACCGGCTTTGCGGATGATGCGCTCTTCTACGTATTTAACGCCTTTGCCCTTATACGGTTCAGGCGGTCTGTACGCCCTGACTTGCGCCGCGATCTGGCCGACCACTTGCTTATCGTCGCCTTTGATAGTTATGATGTTTTTCTCTACGCTGATTTCAACGCCTTTTGGCACTTCGTGATTTATCGGATGAGAAAATCCTAAAGTAAGCTCAAGTACTTGGCCTTTAGCAGCGGCTTTGTAACCGACGCCGTTGATCTCAAGCTGACGAACAAAACCTTTTGTAATGCCGATGACGATATTGTTTGCAAGCGCTCTATAAGTGCCCCAGTAGGCTCTATCTTGTCTCTCGTCGCTCTTTGGAGAAAATACTATGTGAGCATCCTCGACTTTAACGTCTACGTGCCCTTTTGTGTCAAGCTCTTTTAGATGAGCGCCTTTTTTAAATTTAAGGACGTTGCCTTCTACGCTGACCTCTACTCCGCTTGGAATAGCTATCGGCTGTTTTCCTATACGTGACATTTTTTTCCTTTTTTACTTGTCTAGGGTATGTCTACTTTTACGAATGGATACCGCAATACCATAAAAATAGAAATGAATCGAAGCGATCAAAAAACCGCTTCAAACACTTTAATTTTCTCGTCAAATTCGACTTACATCTTAGAGTTGCTTTCCAAAATTTAACGTCAAATTTGACATCGTCGTTTTTAAATTTAGCTTTGCCAAATTTGGGTAAATTTGCAAGTCGAGCTAAATTTGGGAAGCTTTTTAAATTTAAGCTTCCGTTTTTAAATTTTATAAATTTGACGGCGAAAATTTTTTGTAAATTTTATAAACTACAAAAAGATGCCTAGTCAAATTTCATTTCAACGCAATCCGAAACGCCGCCTCGTCGCAAACACGACAAGGCTACCGAATTAGACTACATTTTAATGATATCGAATTGACATCTTGCTACAAAAACAAGCCCATCAATTCAAACTTTATTTCAAAGTAATCTAAAACGCTACCCAGTCGTAAATACGACAAGTCTACCGAACTAGATTACATTTTCTAGGATGCAACAACGATGCCCCCGCCGGAAATCCGGAAAGCCTATCGTTTAAGCTTCACTTCTATGATGCGAAAACGATGCACCACATCGTTTTCGTTCATTACCACACAGAGCAGAGGATTTCGCCGCCTACGCCGGCTTTGTGAGCGTCTTCGTTACTCAAAACGCCTTTGCTGGTGCTAACGATGATCGTTCCGTAGCCGTTTTTAAATCTCTTGATCTCGTCTTTTCCCTTATAAACGCGGCGGCCTGGGCTTGATACGCGCTTAAGCTCGTTAATCACGCTTCTGCCGTGCTCGTCGTATTTTAAAACTACGTTTATAAATTTCTTTTTATCTTCTTCTACGACGTTGTAGCTCTCGATATAGCCTTTAGCCGCAAGGATAGATAAAGTAGCCTCGACGACGTTTGAATGAAGAAGCTTCGTAGTCTCGAGTCTTCTCATTGCGGCGTTTCTAATGCGAGTTAGTCCGTCTGAAATTAAGTCGTTTAACATTTCTCTTCCTTACCAGCTTGCTTTTTTTAGACCCGGGATTAGTCCCTCGTTAGCCATTTTTCTTAGGCATACGCGGCAAATTCCAAAATCTTTATAAACCGAATGCGGACGTCCGCAAATTTGGCATCTCGTATAGCCGCGAACCGTAAATTTAGGCTTTCTGGCAGCCTTTGCTATCATTGATTTTTTCGCCATATTACTTTCCTTTCGCAAACGGCAAACCAAATAGCTCAAGCAATTTGAATGCCTCTTTGTCGCTGTTTGTCGTCGTGACTATAACTATATTCATACCGTGAGTGCGTAAAATCTTATCGTACTCGACCTCTGGGAACATTAGCTGTTCGTCAAGGCCGAAGTTGTAATTTCCGCGTCCGTCAAAGCCGTCTTTTGGAAGGCCTCTAAAGTCCTTAACTCTCGGTAGCGCGATAGAGATTAGTTTGTCTAAAAACGCAAACATATTCTCTTTTCTAAGCGTTACTTTTACGCCGACGGGAAATCCCTCGCGCACTTTAAAGCCCGCAACCGATTTTTTAGCATCGGTAACAACAGCTTTTTGTCCGGCGATTAGCGAAATAGTATCGGCGATGTTTTGAAGTTGCTTTTGATCTTTAGCCGATTCGCCAGCGCCTACGCTTATCACGATCTTTTCGATCGCAGGGATTAGCATAGGATTTTTGATGTCGAATTCTTTAGCCAAAGCAGGCTTTACGACCTCGTTATATTTAGCTTTTAATCTATTCATTTTCAGCCCTCAACTTTTGCAACATTTGAGATATCAATAGGCATCTCTTTATTGATAAAGCCGCCGTTTGGGGTCTTTTCGCTAGGTTTTATAGCTTTTTTAGCTACCTTGCAGCCCTCGACGATGACTTGTCCTTTTTTGGCTAGGACGGATAAAATTTTACCTGTTTTACCTTTGTCGTCGCCTGCGATGATCTTAACGGTATCGCCTTTTTTTACTTTAAATTTAACGTTAGCCATTATAACACCTCCGGAGCAAGCGAAACAATTTTCATAAAGTTAGCATATCTAACCTCACGGCCGACCGGTCCAAAGATACGAGTACCGATAGGCTCGCGTTTGTTATCTAGGATGACGGCTGCGTTTTCGTCGAAGCGGATTAGCGAGCCGTTATCTCTTTGAACCTCTTTTTTAGTTCTAACGACGACTGCTTTTACCACTTGACCTTTTTTGATCTTACCGTTTGGAAGCGCCTTTTTGACCGAGCAGATGATAACGTCGCCAAGCGTCGCGTATCTTCTCTTACTGCCGCCCAAAACTTTAATACACATTAGCTCTTTCGCGCCGCTATTGTCGGCGACTGTAAGCCTCGTAAAAGATTGTATCATTACTCAACCCCCGTCGCTAAAATAGTCTTTAAGCGGAAAGATTTTCTCGCGCTTAGCGGTCTGCATTCGATAGCTACGACCGTATCGCCCGCTTTTGTCTCGTTCTTTTCGTCGTGAATCATATATTTTTTAAAGCGTTTTACGAATTTGTGGTATCTTGGGTGCATAACGCGTCTCTCAACCAAAATCGTAGCCGTCTTATCGCCGGCCTTTTGTAAAACGACACCTTGAATTTCTCTTTTTAATGCCATTTCTCACCCCTTACTTTGAAGCGCTAATTGCAGTGTTGATTTGCGCTATTTCCTTGCGGACGGCGCTAATCTCGTTAGGGTTGCTTAGCTGCATAGTTTTTAGCTTTTGTCTTAAAGTAAATAAAAGCACCTTTTTCTCTTTCAATAACGCGTTAAGTTCTGCAACGCTTTTGTCTTTAATATCAGTATATTTCATTTTCACTCTCTCGCGTTACGATTTTAGTCTTAAACGGAAGTTTGTGGATAGCTAGAGTTAGAGCTTCACGCGCTAATTCCTCATCTACGCCCGCCATTTCGACTATTATACGACCCGGTTTTATGTTCATAACCCACTCTTCAACTCCAGCTTTACCTTTACCCATACGAGTTTGTAGAGGTTTTTTGGTTAGCGGCTTATCTGGGAAAACTCTGATCCAAGTTTTAGCCTGGCGTTTTACGTGGCGGGTTAGAGCCACACGAGCCGCTTCGATCTGGCGCGAATTTACGCGGCCTGCTTCTACGGCTTTTATTCCGATCTCGCCCATAGCAAGATCGGCGCCGCGAGTAGCTTTACCGCGGTTTCTGCCTTTCATCTGTTTGCGAAATTTAGTTCGTTTTGGCATCAACATGATTATTTACCTCTTCTTGCTCTGCGCGGTTTTTTATCGGCTTTTTCTTCTTCGTTCTTTTCAGGTTGAACGCCTTTTTGAAGAACCTCGCCTTTAAATATCCACACTTTTATACCTATGTTTCCATAAGTCGTATGCGCTTCAGCAACGCCGTAATCGATCTTAGCTCTTAGAGTGTGAAGCGGAACGCGACCCTCTAAGTACCACTCGGTTCTAGCGATCTCAGCGCCGCCGAGACGTCCAGCAACTGAAATTTTGATACCTTTAGCGCCTGATTTTTGAGCGCCTTGGATAACTTTTTTCATCGCGCGTCTAAATGCAACGCGTTTTTCAAGCTGCATAGCTACGTTTTCTGCAGCTAGCTGAGCCGAAGCTTGAGCTTTTCTTTCTTCTTTGATATTTACGTTTACTTCTTTGTTGATCAGCTTTTGGATATCCTCTTTAAGCTTCTCTACGTCAGAGCCCTTTTTGCCGATGATAATACCGGGGCGAGCTGCTACGACTGTTACGCGGATTTTCTTAGCGGTTCTTTCGATCAAAATTTGAGAAACGCCCGCGTAGTAAAGTTTCTTTTTCAAGAAAGCGCGAATTTTGTAGTCTTCGCCGATATTTTCAGCCAAAGTTCCTTTAGCAGGAAACCATCTTGACTCCCAGTTGCGGTTTATTCCTAGTCTTAGACCTATCGGATTTACTTTCTGACCCATATTACGCTTCCTTCTTTTCAGGTTTAGATACTTCTACTAAGATATGAGAAGTCGGTTTGCGGATTCTGCTTGCGCTTCCTCTCGCTCGCGGTCTAAATCTTTTTAATACTGGGCCCGCGTCTATGCGGCAGCTTGTCACGATAACCTCTTCAGGCTCAAATCCGCCGTTAGCTACCGCAGAGCTGATAGCCGTAGCGATAAATTTGGCGCCGCGGTTTGGCATAAAGCTAAGGCTAGCTAGCGCAAATTCGGCGCTCATGCCTTGTACTTCTCTTGCGATTAGTCTGGCTTTAGTCGGAGATAGTCTTACGAATTTAATAATTGATTTGCTCATCTTATCCCCTTACTTACCGATTTTCTTTTGCACTGAGCCTTTGTGACCCTTAAATGTGCGCGTAGGAGCAAATTCGCCTAGTTTATATCCGATGTGGTTTTCCGTAACGTATACTGGGATGAAGCTCTTGCCGTTATGAACGTTAAACGTTAGGCCTATCATTTCAGGCACTATCGTGCTGCGTCTAGACCATGTTTTTATCGGCTTGTTGTCGTTAGCTTTTTTAGCGGCAACGACTTTTTTCATTACATGCTCATCGACAAAAGGTCCTTTTTTGAGTGATCTTGCCATCTCTATTTACCTTTCCTTCTTGAAATTATAAGCTTATCGCTAGCCTTTTTGCGGCGAGTCTTAGCACCTTTAGTCGGTTTACCCCATGGAGTAACAGGATGACGGCCTGAGTTTTTCTTGCCCTCACCACCGCCGTGCGGGTGATCTACTGGGTTCATCGCAGAACCGCGAGTTTGAGGACGGACACCTCTGTGGCGATTACGTCCGGCTTTACCGATAGTTACGTTCGCCCAGTCTTCGTTACCTACTACGCCGATACTAGCCATGCACTCTGCGAGCACTTGTCTCATCTCGCCGCTTGGCAAGCGAAGCATTACGTATTTTTCCTCTTTACCCATTAGCTGAGCATAACCGCCGGCTGAACGAGCCATCTGAGCGCCCTTGCCCGGTTTTAGCTCCACGTTGTGTACGATAGTACCAACCGGGATATTTCTTAGTTTCATCGCGTTGCCAGGTTTTATGTCTAGGCCCGCTTCGGCTGCTGCTACTACATCACCAACATTTAGTCCGTTTGGTCTAATGATATAGCGTTTTTCGCCGTCTTTATAAGCGATAAGCGCGATGCGGCAGTTTCTGTTCGGATCGTACTCGATAGCTTCGACTTTACCTTCGATACCAAATTTGCGGCGTTTAAAGTCGATGATTCTATAAAGCTTCTTCGCTCCGCCTTCTTTATGTCTAGAAGTTATTCTTCCATTGTTATTTCTACCGCCGCTTACAGGGATCTTTACAAGCAGGCTTCTCACGCTAGGTTTAGCGGTAATATCCTCGCTTGATAGGCCCGTCATAAATCTGCGGCTAGGTGTATAAGGTTTATAGGTTTTTATCGCCATCTTACGCCTCCGTGTTTTCTAGGCTTGAGCCTTCAGGCAACTGAACGTAAAATTTCTTTATCTCGTTGCGTTGTCCTTCTCTTCCTTTGAAACGCTTAACTTTTCCGTCGATTCTAAGCGAATTTACGCGAAGCGGCGTTACTCCAAAATACTCTTTCAAAATTTCTTTCAGCCTGTTTTTAGTCATCTTAGGCGAAGTTTGTATAACGACCACGCCTTGCTCTTGAAGACCGAGAGTTTTTTCCGTATATAAAATCGTTTTGATATCAGTTATATCTGCCATTTCAGCCCTCTTTTATTATAGTTTCAAGTGCGGCCTTCTCGATAACGACGGCACCGTAAGTCGCCACTAAGTAAGCGTTTATCTCGCTCGCATCGATTAGATAGCAGTTTGATAGATTTCTAAACGCCAATAGCGTGTTGTCGTCAAGCAGATCTTTTACGACCAAAGCGTCTCTCAAATTTAACGCGCTGATTATTTTAGCCGCGTCTTTAGTCTTGCCGCTTGCGATCTCTATGCTATCTACCGCGAAAATTTTACCCGCGTTAGCTTTTTCGTTTAGCGCAAACTCAAGCGCCAATCTTTTTTGCTTTTTATTGACCTTTTGGAAATAGTTTCGCTCGTTGCTCGGACCAAACGCCACTGCGCCGCCTACCCAGACGTTAGTTCTGGTTGAGCCCGCTCTAGCGCCGCCGCGACCTTTTTGTCTCCACGGTTTTTTACCGCCGCCGCTTACGAAAGCTCTGGTTTTGGTGTGAGCCGAATTTGAACGCATGCCGGACAAATAAGACTTAACGTAAAGATATAGGTTGTGCGGGTTGATCTCAGCGTAATTAGCCGGTAGATCAAGCTCGCTAGCTTTTTCAAATTTTTCGTTTAATACGCAAACTTTACTCATTTTACTATCCTTATTCTGCCCATTGCGCCGTTATAGCCAGCGACGCTGCCTTTTAAAACCAAAATTCCGTTTTCGGCGTCAAAGCTTACGATCTCGTTTTTAACGGTAACTTTTTCGTTTCCGGTGTGTCCGGCCATCTTCATACCAGGCTGAACGCGTCCCGGCCACTCGCGGTTACCGATAGAGCCGTGTCTTTTGTGGAAGCGAGAACCGTGACTTTTCGGACCGCCGCCAAAGCCGTGTCTTTTCACGACGCCTTGATAGCCTTTACCTTTTGAGCTGAAGCTAACTTTTAAAATTTTAGCCGAGCTAAGCGGACTAAAATCAAGATCGCCCGCCTCTTTATTGGCGACTTGTAGGGTTGCGAATTTATTAAATTCCGCCGTTAGGCTATATTTTTTTTGCTGACCCTCTATGGCTTTATTTTTTGCTTTACCTTTAGCATAAGCTACTATCGCGCTGCCGCATTCGCTCACTTCGCAAACTTTAGCGTTTACGACTTTTAGAAGCGTAACAGGGATGCTTGGGTTATTAACCGTTCTGCTCATGCCTATTTTTTCTACGATATATTCCATCTTTCACCTCGCCTTTATTTGCCCATCGCGCGGACTTCGACATTAACCTCAGGGGCTAAGTCAAGCTTTGTTAGCGAGTCGACGGTATCGGGCGTAGCCGCTACGATATCTAGCATTCTAGCGTGAATTCTCATTTCAAACTGCTCGCGTGAGTCTTTGTTGATGTGTGGTGATTTTAAGACCGTGTAGCGTTTGATCTTCGTAGGCATCGGCACCGGACCTCTGACGTCGGCGCCCGTTCGTTTGACAGCTTCTACTATGGCTGCAACTGTGCGGTCGAGAACTCTATGGTCATAAGCTTTAAGCTTAAGCCTGATTCTTTCCATTTTCTTTCCTTTGAATAGAACTTGTCGCAAACATACGACACTTCTTACTTGTGTAAGAGACTCGGATTTTATCCAAATGGCTTTTTAATGTCAATATTTTGAGCAAATTTGGTGAAATTTAATAAAATTATTTCCTTTTTATAAGGAAGTTTTTACAGATTTGACTGAAAATTTGAGGCTGGAAATTTAGATTTGATTTTGGGGGAATTTGGACAGATAAAAATCGTGTCCAAATTTTAAATAATCACCTTGAGCCTTGTTTTAAAAGTTCGTACATTGCGCAAGTTGCTTTCCAGAATTTAGCGCCCCCTTCAAAGGATTGAATGCTTTGGTCGTTTGCTCCCGCGATACACGCTCTTTGATAGCTTTCCATCGCAGCCTTTTGATTGCCGAAATTTAAATTTACTTCGCCAACAATCTCACATGATAAAAAATCGCCGTTGCCTGTATCGCAGCTCTTTTTCAACCGACTCAGCCCTTCTATGACCGCACGCGTAGTATCTACTTCGGTACCAAGCCCGTTAATATACAAAAACCCGAGATTTCTACAACCAAGACCATCGTTTCCGACATCACAAGATTTAGTATATAACTCAAATGCTTTTTTGTAGTCTTGCTTTACGCCCTTTTCGTTGTCATACATAGAGCCCAGATTATTACACGATCTGTAGTTTCCATTATCGCAGCCCTTTTTATAAAATTTCATCGCCTTGCCGTAGTCTTGCTTTACCCCGTACACCTCAAAGGCAAAATCATAAACTCCGCCCGCCACGCCGCACGCCATCTCGTCTCCGGCATTACACTTGTTTTCATAGTCCTTTAGTATATCTGCCATCGGATTGTCTATCGCCAAAGCACTTATTAACATTAGGCAAAAAACCGTAATTTTTTTCATAATATCCGCCTTTCAAATAAAAATTTAACGCATTCTACCCCCCCTGTCTCTTATACACATCTCCG
>CALBNA010000258.1 GCA_937896205.1 uncultured Campylobacter sp.
ATCATATATATCTCCTTAATTAAATATTTACTTTTTACGCGAATTGTATCCAAAATTTCCTATTTTTAAGCATAAAATGAAATCAAATTTACCGAAAAGCAATAAAAACAATGGTAAAATAGTCCGTTTTAAAAAATTTAAAATTTAAGGGAACGTATGAAAAATTTGATCAAATTTTTATCTGCGGTATTTTTTGTTTGTTTAATTGGCGGTTGTGCCGACAAATACACCGAGCTTTATAATCTAACGCCCGACCAGTGGTACTCTGAGATCATCGGCGATATCAAAAATCGTGACCTAGAAAGCGCCGACAAACACTATACGGCGATGTCTAGCGAGCATGTAGCTAGCCCGCTTTTGGAGCAAATTTTACTGATACTAGCTCAAGCTCACGCTAACGACGAAGAGTATCTGATGGCGAATTTTTACCTTGACGAATACCTCAAAAGATACGGCGACGGTGGCCCTAGGAGCGAATTTGCGCAGTATCTAAAAATAAAAGCAAATTTTGACTCATTCTCGCAACCCAATCGCAACCAAAAGCTAATGCAAGACAGCATCGCCGAGATAGAAAAATTTCTCTACATATACCCAAACACACAGTATCGCCCGCTGATCGAAACTATGCTGGTTAAATTTAAGCTCGCGATCTACAACCTGGACGTGCAGATAGCCGATCTATATGAGCGCACTGGCAGGGATGAGTCGGCGCAAATTTATAAAGAAAAGGTCCAGGCATCGCCGCTAAACGACGCAAATATCGTGCTTCCGCAGCTTCCTTGGTATAGAAAAATGTTTGAATAGGAGCTAAATTTGCAAATTTACGAATCAAAAATGTTCCCGGCGCAGCTACCCGTCATCGTAGAGGACGAGCTGTTTTTATATCCATTTATGATCACGCCGCTTTTTTTGAGCGACGAGGAAAATATCGAAGCGCTAAATTTGGCTCTCGAGTCGCAAAGCCCAATCCTAGTCGTACCGACGAAAGCGCAAAACGAAGGCGCTCGAGAATTTGACTCCATCTACGATGCCGGCGTCATAGGCACCGTGATGAGACGAGTGCCGCTACCGGACGGTAGAGTAAAAATTTTATTTCAAGGAACTAGCAAAGGCCGCATAGTCTCAAAAGTCTCCTCAAAGCCGCTGCAAGCCGTCGTAGACGTACTGCATGAAAAAAGACCCGAAAACACCAAAAGCGACGCGCTACTAACCGTACTTCGCGAAAAGGTGCGAGATCTGGCTGCGCTTAGCCACTTTTTCCCGCCTGATCTCTTAAAAACGATAGAGGAGAGTGCCGAGCCTAGCCGCGTTTGCGATCTGATTTTAAGCTCGCTAAGGCTAAAGAAAAAGACGGCGTACGAGTTTTTTATCGAGGAAAATTTGGAGCAAAAGCTGCTAAAACTCATCGACTACGTCATCGAGGAGATCGAGGCGAACAAGCTTCAGCGTGAAATAAAAAACAAAGTCCACTCAAGGATCGACAAGGTAAACAAGGAGTATTTTCTAAAAGAGCAGCTAAAACAGATCCAACAAGAGCTCGGCTCCGATACGAGCCGCGAAGAGGAGATCGAGGAGTACCGCAAGAAGCTGGAAGCTAAGAAAAAATTTATGGGCGAGGACGCGTATAAGGAGATAAAAAAGCAAATCGACAAGTTAGCACGCATGCATCCCGACTCCGCCGACGCCAACACGACGCAAAGCTACCTTGACTGGGTCGTGGAGGTGCCGTTTGAAAACCTGGCCAACAAAAAACTAAGCGTACAAGAGGTCGCAAAGCAGCTAAATGCCGATCACTACGGGCTTGAAAGACCAAAAGATAGGATAGAGGAGTATTTTGCTCTGCGCGAGCTTTTGCAGCTGCGAGGCGTCGCGGGCAAGGTAAATAACGGCGCGATATTGTGCTTTGCGGGACCTCCGGGCGTCGGTAAAACTAGCCTGGCAAACTCCATCGCAAAGGCGCTAAAACGCGAGCTAGTACGCGTGGCGCTGGGTGGCCTTGAAGACGTAAACGAGCTGCGCGGACACCGCCGTACCTACATCGGTGCGATGCCGGGTCGTATCGTGCAGGGTCTCATCGAAGCCAAGCAGATGAATCCCGTCGTAGTGTTAGACGAGATCGACAAAGTCGGCAGGAGCTTTCGCGGCGACCCGACGGCGGTACTGCTAGAAATTTTAGATCCTGAGCAAAATAACAAATTTAGGGATTATTATTTAAATTTTAATATCGACCTGAGCAAGGTCGTTTTTGTCGCGACGGCAAACGACGTAAGCGCCATACCGCCAGCGCTTCGCGATAGGATGGAGTTTATCGAGCTTAGCTCATACACCCCGCAGGAAAAATTTGAGATCGCTAAAAAATATCTAATCCCTCAAGAGCTCAAAAAACACGGCCTAAAGCCTAGTGAAGTAACTCTAGGTAAAGACGTGCTAAGCCTTATCATATCGGACTATACGCGCGAAAGTGGAGTGCGAAATCTACGCCGCCGTCTGGCGGATATCTTTAGAAAAGCGGCAAAAAGACTACTCGAGGGCGAAGCGCAAAAGATAACCGTAACGAGTAAAAATTTGAACGAGTTTTTAGAAAAAAAGGTCTTTGAGATCGAGCACGCCGATAAAAAACCGCAGATCGGTCAAGTAAACGGGCTAGCGTGGACGAGCGTGGGCGGCGACGTGCTAAAGATCGAAGCCATACGCATACAGGGCAAGGGCGGCCTGCAGATAACTGGGTCTTTGGGCGACGTGATGAAGGAGAGTGCGTATATAGCATTTAGCCTCGTTAAGGTGCTGATCGACGCTAGAAAGATAAAAGTGCCGGCCAAAATCATCCCTAGCCTGCCTGACGACGTCAAAGACGGCGTGAAAAAAGAGCCGAGCCCTAGCGAAGTATACCGCCGCTATGACCTGCATATCCACGTACCGGAGGGCGCAACGCCAAAAGACGGTCCGAGTGCCGGTATCACGATGGTGACGGCGATCGCCTCGATCCTAACGGATACAAAAGTGCGAAGCGACGTGGCGATGACGGGCGAGATCACGCTAAGCGGCCGCGTGCTACCTATCGGCGGACTAAAAGAAAAGCTCATCGCCGCGCATAAGGCCGGCATCAAAACCGCTCTGATACCGCGTAAAAACTATGAACGCGATCTTGGCGACATCCCGCAAGACGTCAAAAACGATATGCAAATTATCCCCGTGGACGTCATCGAAGACGTGCTAAGAAATGCGTTCGTCGCAAAATAACTACTAAATTTGATTAAATTTAGCCTCGTATAAGGGGCTAAATTTCTACTTTAATATCATCAATTGATGATTAAAAATTTTACTTAGGCCTAAGATAGAAGAGTTAGTGGATTCTAGAGATTTAGCAACGGAGGAGAAGGATACGGATTTAGCAGATAAAGAGATGCCCAAAAAAGTAAACGATAAAAAACAAAATAGATATCTTCGCAAACTCTACTTTTCTAACTGCTCTGAAATTTAGGTATAGATTTAATTGCAATCACTCTTAACAAAGCATTAAAAATATCTAACAGTCGATAATATTTTAAAAATAAATATTGATTATAACTTAAATATTGTTTAAGACTGCGAAAGATAAAATGCTGAGAACGGAAATTTAGCACAACACAAAAGGTCTACGTAATGCAAGAAGGACTACTTTACAAATACCGTAAAATTCACGATAAAATCATAGCAAACATCGAATTTGCCGTTTATTTTATATTCGCCCTCGGGTTTTTTATTATTCTCGGCAATATTCTCTCAAGCTACCCTATTTGCGCAAAATTCGTAAATTTTATGAAACAATACTTTCCAAATGTCCAAATCTTTAGCGACGTTAGCCCTTTCAAGCAAGAGATCGAGTTTTATACGAGCTATATGTAGGTGATCGGGCTACTTTGGGCTGCGGAGATGGCGTTTTACGCGACTTGTTGCTATACGATATTTTACCGAGAGGATAAAGAACTGCAAGAAAAAGTAAAAAGTTTTAGCTGGCCGCTATTAATCTTTGCTTTTGGGATGAGCATATTTGGGATTTATGTATATTACACGGGTTACATCGTCACTGGCGGCGTGAGCTTTATGGCGTGGAGTATCGAGATAGATTTTGCAACCAAATTTGAGATATTTCAATACATACTACTTTTTCAAGCTATTTTTATGTTCGGCGTAGCAATGTTTGTTGCGTTATTTTATACGCTATTTTATAAAATTTATGAAAATTAAAGCAGTAGGTAAAAATTTTAATAAATAAAGGAGAATAGACATGAAGCCAGAGAAAGTAGTTCTCAACAAAGTCGAAATAGTATGCAAAGCAGATAGCGACGACTGCAGAGAGGGTGAAGGCAATAAAACTATGTTAAGTAAAGAAGCCAAAAAAGCCATAAATGATATGGGTGCGATAACCGCAGTAATAGAAGAAACTATAAAAGAGCTAACAAGCAACAAGGGGTTAGCCGCGGCAGTTACAACGGTGGCGCGCTGTATGGGAAATGCTTCAAACACGTTAAGTGTTTTTAAAACCATGTATTCAAATAACCTATCAAGTAAAGCTTTAAAAGCATCTGTTAAAATTTGGGTAATCATGAGTGGAGGAGTAGCTATCGGTGCACAAACGGCTACTAAGAAAGCATAAGCTATAATAATGTCTTAGAAGCCGCTAAATAACTAAATGCAAAAGTCAAATAAGTAGTCATAGATAAGCAAGCCTATGACAGAAGAAATCTTTAAAATTTAGAAATAAGAAATGTTATCGACAAGATAACTCCTGTTTTCTAACATTCCAATAAGAATAGATGAGGAACTGGATCTGGGGGCAAAGGAATATACAAAGTAAAAAGCGGAGATACCCTCTCAACCATAGCTCAAAGAAACGGTATGGTTACTAAAGAGCCGCTAAAGCTAAACACTTGGCTGGTAGATGAAGGTAGAGTAAAATTCTTAAAAAACAAGGTATTGGTAGAATCAAACATACTGGAACTAAACGAGACAGATCACGTTCTAGTAGGCAATAGAAACGCAGAAATATCCTAATAGATGCAAACGGAGGAGACGATACTCTAGTGGGCGGCAATAAAAAGATATCCTAAAGGGCGGAAAGAGTTTGGGCGCAACAATAGTAAAGATTCAAAAGAGTTCTATCATATTTTATTAAAGATAATAGGAGTTCTTAGGGTGGCAATGTAAGTCGTAGCTAAAACTATGTTTAAGTTATTATAGTTTGTATTTTTGTCTTATCAATCTTAGAAAAGTGATGTAGGGAGGGGGTGGAAACAAAATTTAAGAAATTTAAGCCCTAACAAGGGCTTAAAAAATTATAGTCCTTCAAAAGGATTAGTTACTACGTCGTCGCGATCGACTACGTAAGGTATTAAAGCTGCTTGGCGAGCGCGTTTGATAGCCTTTTCGACCATCTCTTGGTATTTTTTAGAAGTGCCGGTTAGGCGTCTTGGCATGATTTTAAATCTCTCTGACAAGCAGTACTTCAAAAGCGAAGTGTCCTTGTAGTCGATAAAATCTATCTTTGCCTCTGTAAATTTGCAGTATTTGCGTGAATATTTTCTTTTTTCAGCCATCGTTTTTTCCTTAATTAAAATGGTATCGTTTCGTCGCCGTCATCGTATTTGTCGGCATCTATATCTATTTCTCGGACGTTATCGCCATAGTATTCGTCTTTTGGCTGTTGCTTTTGTTGCTGCGGTTTATTAAAATTTTGCCTTTGCGCGCCGCCTTGAGCGTAGCTATTTTGCTGATTTTGTCCGCCTTGATAGCCGCCGCCGTAGCCGTTATTTTGGTAGCCGCCTTGCTGATAGCCTTGATTACTATTTTGACTATATCCGCCTTGCTGTTGTCCTCCGCCTAGCATCTCCATATTTTCCACGCTGATAGTGTGTTTGCTTCTATTTTGTCCGTTATTGTCCGTCCATTGGTCGAATTTTAAGCGACCCTCAACTAAAAGCTTTGAGCCTTTGGAAAGATATTGGTTTGCTATTTCCGCTTGTTTTCCGAAAAATGTTATGTCTATAAAGCACGTTTCTTCGCGTTTTTCGCCGTTTACGTTAAATTTTCTCGTCACGGCGATGGCGCTGTTGCCTATGGCTGCGCCCGCAGTCGTATATCTAAGCTCGATATCTCGTGTTAAATTTCCTACCAAAACGACTCTATTAAACATTTTTCGTCCTTATTCTTGCGCTGCCGGAGCTTCTTCTGCTTTGACTTTCGGTTCTTTTTTGTTTAGTTTGATGCCCTTGCTCATCTTTTCCCAAGCGGCAATCTCTTTTTTGTTTTCAAATTTGACCGTTAAGAATTTAATGATCTCTTCGGTGATTCTGATGATACGCTCGACTTCGGCGATAGCTTGAGTCGGTGCCTCGAAATACACGACGAAATAAGTTCCGCGCTCGTATTTTTTTACGGTATAGGCTAGTTTTCTAGTGCCCATAGACTGCACAGACGCGATATTTGCGCCGTTTTTGGTTAGGATTTCTTTAACGAAATCAACTTTTGCGCTTACTTCTTCTTCCGTCAAAGTAGGCTTCAAAATGAATAAAAGCTCATAGTGCTTCATTGATTCTCCTTGTGGGTATTAAGCTCGCTTGCACGGTTGCAAACGGGCAAGGAAGTCTTTCGACAAGAGCTGATTTTATCTTTTTTTTACTTAATATTTGCTGTTTTTGCCGATAAGATTTTGTAGGCCCAGCACGCAGGAGAGCAGAAAAGTTTTTTTATCGAGGGTAGAGTTTGTCTTTAGCTCAAATTCCGCCAAATTTAGCGCGGTAAAAATTTCCCTATACGCTTTTAAATTTACAGCCAGGCACTGCCTTTTTAGTTCATTTGCGACATTTGGTGGCGGTGCATAACCGAGCGTTTCTTTTATGTCAAATTTACCCGTTATTTTGATACCTGCATGTAGTTTAAAGAGTCTAAAAAATGCGCGGTAAAGTGAGTTAATAAACAAAATTTCATTAAAATTTCCATCGTCCGCGCAGGAGAAAAAATCGGCCCTGATATCTTTTAGCGCGATAAATTTATCGAAAAAATCGTCAAAACTCACACTTGATAGCGAAAAAACCAAGCTTCTTACGATATTTTCGTTTATGGGCTCGTTTAGAGAGGCTAGTTTATTTAACTCGCTTGCGGCTAGATATAAATTTTCGTTGTGTATGCGGTAGAGTTCAAATAGCGCGTTTCTCGTTATATTTAGGCTCATTTTTGCAGCTTGTCTGCCGAGTAAATTTACTGCCTCTTCGGGCGAGCCGGGTTTAAAAAATCTCGCAAAATTTACCCCAAAAGCCTTTTGCGTATCAAAAACCGCTTTGGCGTCGGGCTCAAAAAGCTCGAAAACGAATGCGCCGCCGTTTTTGCAACCG
>CALBNA010000259.1 GCA_937896205.1 uncultured Campylobacter sp.
AGCCTCGATGGGTCAAGTCGCCGCACACCTAGCACACGAGATACGCAACCCCGTGGGCTCGATCTCGCTGCTAGCCTCCACGCTGATAAAAAAGGCGGACGAGCGCGCTCGCCCCGTCGTCGAGCAGATGCAAAAGGCGATCTGGCGCGTCGAGCGCATTATCAAGGCCACTTTGCTTTTCACAAAAGGCCTAACGATAAACGCGCGCGAATTTAACCTAGCCGAGCTAAAAAGCGAGTGCGAGGCGGCGATAGAGTGCTATACCTACGGCAAGGAGATCAAATTTAGCCTAAATTTCCCCAACCTGCCATATGTCGGCGACCGCGATCTGCTGGCAATGGTGTTTCAAAACATGCTATTTAACGCGATCGACGCGGTCGAGGAAAACGAGGACGACGAGGGCTGGGTGCGCGTGGACTACCGATACTGCGACGGTGAGCATAAATTTGCCGTGACCGATAGCGGCGTGCCGATCAAAAACCAGGCCATGGTCTTTGAGCCGTTTAAAACGAGCAAGCTAAAGGGCAACGGCCTAGGCCTGCACCTGTGCTTGCAAATCGTCCAAGCCCACGGCGGCAGCATCGAAATCGAGCTTGAGCCAAAGAGCTTTTGTGTAAATTTGCCCGCAAAGACGGGCGGCTAGGCGGGTAAATTTGATGAAATTTGACGCTGGACGAGATTAAATTTGAACGCGAAATTTAGGGCGGCTCGCGGTTTGAGATTAGCTTCGGCGAGCCGAACAACAAATATAAAAACAACCAAAACAAGGAGAGAAAATGAAATTTGACGCGAAAATCTTAGAGGATTTGGCGAAGTGGTTTGAGGAGCTAAAGGAGATTAAATTTAGCGAACTTTTAGCGGGCAACGCGGCAAACACCGCATTTATCAGCGTGGATATGATAGAGGGATTTTGCAGCATGGGGCCGCTAGCTAGCCCACGAGTGGGCGCGATCGCGGACGGTATAGCGCAGACTTTTAGCGCGGCTTATGCGGCGGGCGCTAGAAATCTCGTGCTGCTCGAGGATAGCCACGAGGCAAACTGCGCGGAATTTGACGCATTTCCGCCGCACGCGATCAAAGGCACCGATGGCGCAAAGACGATACCGCAGCTACGCGAACTGCCGTTTTTTGACGAGATAAAAATCTTTCGCAAAAACTCCCTGAGCGCGGCCTACTGCACCGATTTTAACGCGTTTATCGCGCAAAATCCGCACATAGACACCTTCGTAGTACTCGGCGACTGCACAGATCTATGCGTCTATCAGCTAGTCTCGCACCTAAAGCTTAGCGCAAACGAGGCAAACATCAGGCGCAAAGTCCTAGTGCCGGCAAGCCTCGTCGCCACCTACGACGCGCCGGGGCACGAGGGGGACTTTTATCACGCGATGTTTTTGCGGCATATGCAAACGGGTCTTGGCGCGCAGGTCGTGCGAGGGATTAAATTTTAGCGCCGATTTTTTAAAGGCGCGACCGCTAAATTTAGGCGGCTAGCAGCTTCAAATTTTAGTCTAAGCGCAAAATTTGGCTACTTGCCGTGCGTTTGCGCAAAATCCCTCGGATGATAAATTTGCACGCCCTTAGCCTCCGCCTGCGCCGCGACAGCGTAGAGGCAATCAGAATAAAAAAGATCGTAGCCGCGTTATTTTAGGTATAATGCGGGCAATGCGGCGACGTCGCATGAATTTGTATTAGGAGGCGTTTTATGAAAATTTTAGGCAAGATTCGAGTCGGCGCGGCGGCGCTTGGAGCGGTGATGTGTTTTAGCAGCGCGCAGGCTTTTTTTACGATTGATTTTAACGAGCAGTGGTTGCGGCAGGATGCGTATAACCGCGCTATGAATCAAGCAAGAAAAAATCTAAATCCGCCCGATGATTCCGCCTATGCCAAGGATATCAAGACCGATATACTCTATACGGGCGCGCTGGTGCGAGCGGGAGATCATTTTTTTGACATGGACGGCATCGAGCAGATAGCGCAGCTATTCCCCGCCGCGCAGCAAGACGAGGGGCGGCGCTTGCTAGTAGAGGGCATAGATAAGCTAAACGGCAGCGTCGAGCAGCTATACGGCATACCCAAAGAAAACGTGGCGACCGGCATCGTGGCGCTACTAGGAGGCGCTTATGCGGCGTATTTTAATCATCCGATGCCGGACGAGGCCGTAAAGCCCGCATTTTTGCAGATCGCCGAGTTTTTGCGCAAAAAACCGGAGCTGTTTGAGGGAAAAGCTACGGAAATGATGAACTCGTATCAGATATCTATGGGGCTTGGGTTTTTGCTAATGGCAATGCAGCAGGAGCTACAGCAACATCCAAATACAGCGCATGAGGCGGAGCTAAAAGCAGTAGGCAGGCTGGTTTTTAAATCATTACTAAACGTAGAACCGGAGCAAATGGATTTTACCGCATCTGGCATAGTCTTTAAGTAGGCGTTTTGATTTTTGCGCGAGCAAAGCAAAACTACGTGCAGGCTTTCGGCGGATTGCGGCACAAAAAGTCGTCCTAGCGGCGCTTTTAGCCGCAGTCAGGTAAAT
>CALBNA010000260.1 GCA_937896205.1 uncultured Campylobacter sp.
TCAAATTTACCGTCCGCCCAGCTCAAATTTACCTAAAACAGCCCCTTGATAAGCCCTTTTATCGCATCTTTTTTAGCGTCTTTTTTTGCATCGCCCGTGGTGCCGTTTTCGTCGTCCTTGCCGAACTTTTTATCTAAAAATCTATCTAGCTCTTTGACAGCCTTGCCCTTTAGGTAGTCCGAGCCGATCGTGTATTTCGGGTTGTCGCTAGTGCCAGTGACGGTGATGTCGATGTCGGTTTTTTCGTAGTTCATCTTTATCGGTACGTTTACGGCCTTGGTCGCCATATCGTATTTGCCGCCGGTTACCCAGACGTGGCTTCTAGTCGCGTTCATATCGGCGTTAAAGTCGATGAGGTTTTTGTTTATCGTGCCTTTTATTTTGCTGTTTTTATAGATTTCGCTTGTTATGTCACGCCCCGTGAAGGTTCTTACCTGCTCGGTAAAATCGGTCTTTGCTAGCTTGCCATCATTTACTGTGACATCAAATTTACCTTTTTGCGAGACGAGATTATAGTCCATCGTCATATCGCCGGTGCCGTCATAGACGTGCGAGAGGCCCAAAAAGTCGGTGAGGCCTTTGGCGGTGAAGCTCTTTAAATTTGCGTTTAGGATATCGTCTTTTAAGACCGCCTTAAGATCGCCGTTAAAGAGTCGCGAATTTACGTTTGCGCTTAGCTTTTCGCCCGTTTTTGTCGCATCGCCGATAACTAGCAAAGGCCCGTAAAGCGATCGCCCTACCAAAAACTCAATCTCTTTTAGCTCTTTTATGCTAAGCTCAAAGTCCGCCTTCGCCGAGCCGCTTTCAAGCTCGTAGTCGCCTTTTAGATTTTTTAGCGCTATTATGTTTTTATTTGCGTTTGAGACGAGATTTGCTACCGCGTCAAATTTAGCCTTGCCGCCGTTTATAACGACGTCCGCGTTAGCGTCGAATTTCGTGCCGTTTGGGAAGCGTTTATCTAGCTCTTTTGCTACGACGGCGCTATTTACGATACCGTTTTTGACGTTAAATTTAGCCGTACCGCTGAGATTTTTCGGATCGAGCCCGCTTAGGTTTACCGTTCCGTCGATCACGGCGTCGGCGTAGTTTGGCAGCGCAGCCAGCGTAAATGCGTCTTTGAGCGAAAGCGCGCTTAAATTTGCCGCGAGTTTTTCGTTTTTGAGGCTCGCGTCTATCTTACCGCCTAGCGCGTTTGCGTTTAGATCTAGCTCGCTAAGCGCGCCCTTTGCAAGTTTTACTGCGCCTTTGACGTCCACTTTGCCCGTTAGTTTTTTGCCGATTAGCTCTTCAAATTTACCCAGATCATCGATACCCGCGTCAAATTTGACGTCCGCGTTTTTGTCGTCCAGTCCGTAAACGCCGCTTAGGCTCTTTAGCTTTAAAAGCTCGGAGTTTAGAGCGGCGTCAAATTTGGCTTTCGAGCTTGCCACGTCGGTGTTTGCGTTTAGTTCAAAGGCTATAGGTTTGCTCAAATTTATCTCCTTTGCGACCTGTTTTAGCTCTGCCGGATTTAGCCGCGCGTTTTTGGTGGCGAGCTTAACCGAGCCAGAGATATTTTGCGTGTTGTGCACGTCGTTTAGCACCGCTTCGCCGCTGATCGTTCCGCCGACAAATGCTGGGAAAGCGGCGATTTTAACGAGTTCGTCAAGCTTTAGCGAGCTGATTTTGGCGATTAGCTTGCCGCCGTTTAGCACCGCATCGACGTTACCGCCAAAGCCTTCAATCTTGACGTCGAAGTTTTTTAGCTCGCCAGCGGTGGCTATGACGTTGCTGTTTGCTTTAAACGCGCCGCTAAGCTTTTGCCCCACGACGGGCTCAAATTTGGCCAGATCGTCCACGATGAGCTTGACGTCGCTGCTTAGGGTATTTGAGTTTGGATCGTAGATCGTCTTGTCGCTACCGATCGTCGCTAGCGGCGTGATCACGGCGCTTTTGGCATTTACGATACCATCTTTTACGTCGGCTACGATTTTGCCGTTTGCGGCGAAATTTGACGGCAACGTGACGTTAAAATCCTTTGCAATTAGCGCGTTGTTTGTTTTGATATCCAAGATATCGATGTTTGCGGTGCCGTTTGGTTTGCCGCCGCTTTCTACGATATTTGCGACGGCAGAGATTTTGCCGCGCGCGTAGATAGGCTGACCCGCTAGCGCTAGAGCTTTTTCTACTTGTAAATTTTTGGCGTCGAGCTTTAAAGAAAGCGGCTTGTAGTCTTTTAAATTTGCGTCGAAACTAACGTTTGAGCCTAGCATTTGGCCTACTCCGCTAGCGGTGAAATCGCTAAATTTGCCTTTTGCGATGCCTGAGATTTTCATAGCTTCGTTTAGCTTGACGCCCAGTCTTTTTAGATCGCTAACGGCGACGTCGTATTTTAAATCGAGGTTTTGAGAGAAAATCGAAAGCCCGCCGTTTACGTTCGCCGCGATCTCGCCGTTTATGTTTGCTACGATATCTACGCTCGTCGGACGGATCTGAAATTTGTCAAATTTAACGTCAAATCCGCTTTTTTCTTTAATCAAATTTTGAGCATACGGCTTAACAAAACCGTTGCCAAAATCCGTAAAGGCCGCAACGTAAGCCGCGATAAGCAAAGCAAAAACCAGTCCGAGCAGGGCGCCTAATATTTTCATCGTCTATCCTTTAGATTTAGTTTAATTTTATTATGAAACTTGAGCCGATTATACCTGTCTCTTATACACATCTCCGA
>CALBNA010000261.1 GCA_937896205.1 uncultured Campylobacter sp.
AACCACTGCTTTGAGATGTATGGCTCGACGACGTTTTTGCAGCGGTAGCAGTAGCCGACTTGATTTTCGTAGTCTTCGATCTTCTCGACGTTTCCGAGCTTTTCTAGTTCCGATACGATGACGTCTCTAGCCTCTAGTCGCTCAAGCCCTTTAAACTGCGCGCACTGCTCGTTTAGGATGCCTTTTTCGTCAAAAACGGTGATAAATTTTAGATCATGCCTTTTGCCGACCTCATAGTCGTTGGTGTCGTGCGCAGGAGTAACCTTAACCAGGCCTGTACCAAACTCCATATCGACGTGTTCGTCGGCGATTATCTCGATCTTGCGACCGATTATCGGCAGGACGACTTTTTTGCCGATCAAATTTTTATAGCGCTCGTCTGCGGGATTTACCATTACCGCTGTGTCGCCGAAGTAGGTCTCAGGTCTAGTGGTTGCTACAATGACAAATTCGCTTGGCTTATCTGCAAAATAGTATCTCAAATGATAAAGCTTGCCTTTGTTTTCCTTATGCTCGACCTCGATGTCAGAAAGCGCGCCGTCATGCGTACACCAGTTTATCATGTAGTTTTCGCGCACGATGAGTCCTTTTTCGTAGAGATTTACGAAGGCTTTTTTGACCGCTTTTCTTAGTCCTTCATCCATCGTAAATCTCTGGCGCGACCATGCCGGAGAGATGCCTAGTTTGCGCATCTGATGCACGATCATGCCGCCGCTTTTTTCTTTCCATTCCCAGACTTTTTCTACGAAATTTTCGCGTCCGAGCTCTTCTTTTTTGATGCCTTGAGCTAGGAGCTGCTTTTCAACGACGTTTTGTGTGGCGATACCGGCGTGATCAAGGCCCGGCTGCCACAGAGTTTTGTAGCCGTCCATTCTTTTGTAGCGCGTCATTATGTCTTGCAGGGTAAAGGTTAGCGCGTGCCCGATATGAAGCGAGCCCGTTACGTTTGGGGGCGGCATCATGATGCAAAATTTACGGCCGTCTTTGCGGATGTTTTTGTTCGCGTCTATCTCGAAATATCCGCGCTCTTCCCAAATTTTATAAAATTTATCTTCTATCTCTTTTGCGTCGTAAAATTCCGCCATATTTTATCCTTAATAATCGTTTAAAAAATGTCGGATTTTACTACAAATTTGCTAATAGTATGTTTAAAATAGGTTGTTTTTAAGAATAGGCAAAGAAAGCGAAGCGGCTAAAAAACCGCTTCGCAAAGGATTATTTGACGATAAATTCGTGCTGAGCTAGATCGTAGTCGCTCATACTTTCGTCATACATGTTTTCCGTGATGACCGCAGGTAGCATGCATTTACCGCTCATAACGACGCGAAGAGGCGTATAAAGCGTATTTTTATCGTCTTTACGGTAAAGACTGTAAAAGCTCAAAACCCTATCGTCCTCGATGTTTTGGTGCTCGAGCGTTAAAGAGCTTTTCGTATCCTCTGTTCTTGCATTTGGTACGATGTTTTCGTTTATCACCTCAAAGCAAGGGCTAATCGTCTCGTTTATCACGCCGTTTCTGATAAATTTATCCGTTCTTAGCGTAAGTTTAGAGTAGATGACGTCGTTTACTTTGAGGGCATTAATATCTATCTCTTTGCCGTCTTTATCGACGAAAGTTCTGTAGATATCAAGCCCTCTTTTGTCAAATTTATGATTTACGGCTAGCTTTTTATAGCCTGATGCGCTAACGCCTAGATACACGCTAGCGTTACCCTCCGGCACGATGGTGATTTCAGGCTTTTTCGGAGTGACGTTGATAGCGCCTCTGCCGCTAAAGTCTAGCTCGCGGCCGTCTGCTATTAGCTTAAATTTATTCTCGCTTGAGACGTCCTTGATATAGGCTCTTAGCGCCCTTAGCGTAAACGCGCGCTCCTGCGTGGAGTAAAGCTTGTCTACGTTTTTTATCAAAAAGTCGGCTAAAGAGTCGCTAAATTCGTTTTTCTCGAAGTGATTAGCGTGAAGAAGCAGGATAAAGGCTTTATTTCTCACGCTTGAACCAAAATCCGAAGGATCGTCTGATTGCTCGTTAAAGAAATTATTACCGACCCCTTTTAGCACCTTCTTGCTCTCTTCGTTTAGTCCTTCGTTTTTGAGCGTGGCCGCCATCAAGTAACCCTCTAACGCGCCGCCTTCGTATCTTTTTTGATCGTAAAGCGCGTTTAGTTTTGATCTATCTAGCTTGCCTTGCGTACTTAGGATGTATGCGGCGTATAGCGCTTGGAAATTATTCACCGGATCGAAATCCCTAAGCCAGCCAAGAGCCTTGCTTTTTACTCCGCTATCTAGCGCAAAGCCCGATTTTTCAAGCGTTAGTAGCATATCTATAGCGTAGACGGAGGCGAAGTTGTTCGTATAGCTTAGCTGATTCCAATAGCCGATGCTGCCGTCTGTTTTTTGCATTTTGATTACGTCTTGCATGCCTGAAAGGACGAATCTTTTTCTGTCGGCTTCTCTTGCTTTAGCCTCTTTAGAGTCGCCGCCTCCAAGCACTAGGAAATTTAGCTCAAAAAGCTTACTAGAGCGTTGTTCGGCGCATCCGTAAGGGTAGTTTACGAGCTTGTCGCTGTTTGCGCTTAGCACGCCTTTGATAGAGCTTGAAGCGTCTATCGTGATATCGTTTAACTCTTCGTCCAGTTTAAAGGTCTTTTTCTCGCTCGCGTAAAACGTCTTAGCATAAGTGCTTAGCGGATAGGCGTGTATGACGTCTAGTTTTTGCGAGTAGGAGTAGCCCTCTTTGCCGTCGTTTGCGGTGAAATTTATATACGCTTTGCCCGTAGCATTAGCATCGACCGTGAAATTTAGCTTAGCGTTTTCCTCGGGTTTTAGCTCTATACTATCTACTCCTAGTTTCGCGTTTAGGTTGGTATCTAGGCTTAAGGCTACCTTTTTTGGCTCTTTGGTCGTATTTATTACTCTTAGAGAGTAGTTTATCTTATCGCCCTCGATAAGATACGCCGTTTGAGTCGGTTTTAGGATGATATCGTCTTTTACTTTTATGGCATTTACGCTAAAGCCGAGTTTATCGCCGGCAACGCTAAGCGCGGCTAAATTTATCTCTGAGTTAAAGTCGCTAGGCACTTCTATCTCGAAATTCGCTACGCCGTCGGCACCGGCTTTTGCCGTTTGCATTTTGATATAGGTTTGTATATTTTTCTTATCTACCGGGCTAGCAAATTTAGCCATCCTCATCTCTAAAAGAGCCTTCGCCGCGTCGCCGCCGAAGCTTAGCACCTTGCCGTCTTTTTTAAATCCGCTTAAATTTGCGTAAAAGTCGTAATCAAGCACTCCGTCGTTTAAAATCGTATCGAAAAACTCCAGCGGGCTTTTTAGCTTTTGGTTGGTGATTTGCAGTACGCCCTCATCGACGGCAAATATCGTAACCTCGGCGTTTGGCTCGGTTTTTACGCTAGCTTTAAATTTAGAGTTTGACCTTACGGTTTTTGGCGCTTCTATGAGCGTATTTGCTCTGCGGTAGGATTTATCGGCCTTTACGTAGATTTTATCGTAGGTTCTAAAAGGCAGAGTATCGTTGTCTGCTACGCGCACGACCGAGGCTGTTACGTAAAGTCCCTCAAAGTCGAAGTCAAGGTTAAATTTAGCGCTTGCGACGTTGTTTTGGACGTTTACGACTTTATACTTTTTGACGTCGCCCGATTCTAGCGTGACGATAGCGATACCGCTTTTTAGCACGGAGCTTACGTCTGCTATTAGCTCGTCGCCTTTTTTATAGATTTTTTTGTTTAGCTTGATTTTGGCTTTTGCCAGCTCTTTTGTCGGCTGTAGCGTTTCGCCGTAGTCCCATCCGCTGACGTAAATATTTAAATTCGCCGAATGGCCGCTAAGGATGTCTGAGACCGTGACGACGTAATCACCGCTTTGCTTAAAGTCGTAGACGAACTCGTTCCCGCTAAGGGTATCGCTAAAGACCTTTTCATAGCGACTGTGCCATCTTAGATAGCCGTCTTTGTCGTAGTTGTAGTCCCAGATTTCTTTTTTTATCTCGATAGCTTTTTGCCTGTCTTTTAGCTCCTCGTCCTTAAACGGATCGATACTTACCAAATTTAGCGTCAGTTTAGAGTTTGAGTCGATGTAGGTATCGTTTGCTCTTATTCCCACCATCGCGTCAAACGGATAAATGCTAAAGCTCTTGCTAGCGCTTACGTTTTTGCCGTCGTCGTTAATGGTAAATACCGCGGTGCCTTTTAAAATGCTTGCGATTTTGCCTTTGTTTTGTAGCTTAAACGCAGTTGCGCCTTTACCCTCGTTATCTAGAGTTACCGGTTTAGTAAACTGATCTAGGCCGTTTGCGGCGTATTCGCCGTTGCTAAATTTATACTCTTTAAATTTATCGTTTTTGTAGTCTTGTTGATATAGATTTATCGTTACGTCGCCCTTTAGATTTGCCGCCGCACCACCGAAAAGATACGCGCTTTGCAATTTAACGTCCATAACGTCGCCTAGAGCATAAATTTCTTTTTCGAGACTAACCTCGTTTTTGATGCGTTGCGGAGTGAAAGACTCTACGGAAAAGTCGTAGCTATCTATGAGCTTGTTAGCAAAGATTATCTCAAGCCTAAATGAGCCAGTTAGCCCCGAGTTTACCGGCTCGTCGAAATTTATAACGCCAAGCTCGGTAGTATTTACGCTTTTATCTAGGATTGTTTTATTTTGCGGATCTTTGATTTTTAGCTTAACGGGCATATTTGCCAGCCCCTTAAACAGCGCGTTTTTGATTATGATCTCGCC
>CALBNA010000262.1 GCA_937896205.1 uncultured Campylobacter sp.
ACGGTCTCGTGGGCTCGGAGATGTGTATAAGAGACAGCTCTTCTTCTTCTTTATATCCCGTTACCATCGACCAGATAGCGCCGTGTATCGCGATAGCAGCCATGTAGATGTGCACTAGGAAAAATACCGCACACACGATGCCAAGCACGTTATGGATTAGCGCAGAAGCTCTTAAAACTTCGATTTGCGGTACGCCTAGCCAAGTAGCGACGTCAGGCGTTTTAAAATCTAAGAAGAACATCGCGGCACCGGTTAGTATCATCACGATACCGCCGGGGATAGCGACCCAGTACCATGCTTTTTGACCAGCATTAAATTTACCCGCAGGCACTGGTCGCTTAACTTTTGAAAGATACCCGCCTACGATCAGCATCCATCTGATGTCGTAGATCGTCGGTAGCATTCTTTTCGTCCAAGCTATCAGCATCGGTAATACGGATACCGCAAATATAATAGTGGCTAACCCGTGAATATTTTTACAAAATCTCACGAAAGCTCCGCCGCCAAGCTCCGCACCCCACATCATGATGATACCGGTCGGTACTAGTACTATCCACGAGATCGCGGCTAGCCCGTGAGCGACGCGCTCTATTACGCTAAATGCATAGACTTTGTTTCCGTCGTGACTAAAATGCTTTGGCCCGATAATCAAAAAATGCAAAGCAAATGCCCCAATCACGGCTAAAATCAGCGACAAAACGGCTATAGCGAAGTAGTCGTTACCCTGAATAAAAGTAAAAATCGGCCCCAAACCGTCTTCGTAAGGCTTAATGTTCTCGATTCTACCCGCAGCCCAGATATTGCTCTGGTACTGGTTTGTGCTAGGACTCGCCTCGATAGCGAAGACCCAACAGGCGAAGACCGAAAGCAAACTAAAAATTCTCGTCATGCTATCTCCCTTTGGTTTTGTTTTCCGTCTCAAAAAGCTTGTTGTGGTCGGCATCCAGCCAAAGGCTAAATTTTGCGGATTTTCGTGAAATTATATCAAAAAATAACGTAATGCAAGCTTAGCGTCAAAACAACGCATTTTTAGGCAGTTGCGGCGCTTTTTTATCAAAATCGGGGCCAAATTTATAATCCACTATATTAATTCATTTATATAAGCTAGATTTTATTTATCTTAAATTTAACTTCGTTTGAGATTAAATTTGCGGCAAATTTGGCGGGCGATAAACCAAATTTCAAAATTTAAATCCGAAAAGCTACGGGTTTAGCGCAGGCGCATATCATGCAGAAACCTGGCGTAAAATTTGATTTAAATTTACAGCCACAAACGGCGCCCTCCCCAAACGTCAAATTTGCATCCTAAACGGCGCGGTTCAGGGCATCAAATCTAGTTTCGCCTCTCATACTCTTCAAAGCCAAATTCCCGCACGGTTACAAGCTCGCCGTTTTCTTTTAAAAGCAGCAAATCAGGCAACTTGATGCCGTTAAAGGTCGTGTTTTTCACGATCGTGTAGTGGATCTGATCCTCAAAGATCACTTTATCACCCACGCTTAGCGGCGCGTCGAATTTATACTCCGGCTCGCCTGCGTCAAGCCCCACGATATCGCCGGCTAGACAGGTATTTCCGCCGAAACGGTAGCTAAATTTACCGCCCTTGCTCTCACCTCGCACGGCTGGTCGGTACGGCATCAGCACGGTGTCTGGCATATGCGCCTCGGCCGAGACGTCCAGGATGGCTATGGTTTTTTCGTTTTGCACGAAATCAAGCACCGAAGCGGCTAAAAATCCCGTTTGCCAGCCAACCGCTTCGCCGGGCTCTATGTAGACCTCGACGCCGTATTTTTCGCGGAAGTTTTTGATCAAATTTATGAGCAGATCGACGTCGTAGCCTTCTTTGGTTGCGTGATGTCCGCCGCCGAAATTTACCCACTTCATACGCGGGATAAACTCACCGAATTTCTCCTCAAACGCCATCAGCACGGTCTCCAGACTCTGCGAGCTCTCCTCGCAAAGCGCATGAAAATGCAGTCCCGTGATACCATCAAGCGCGTCAGCGTCGAAATTTGCGCGCGTGATACCCAGTCGGCTGTAGCGACCGCACGGGTTATACGCGTCAGTCGGCGCGACGGATAGCTCCGGATTTACGCGAAGTCCACAGGTTACGCCCACAGCCAGAGCTTTTTCTTTAAATTTAGCCCACTGCGCAAAGGAGTTAAAAACCACATGCTTTGAAAGCGAGAGTACCTCATTTATGTCCTCGTCTTTAAACGCGGGCGAATACGTATGGATCTCGCCGCGAACGTATTTTGCGGCAAATTTAGCCTCGTGTAGGCCGCTGCACGTCGCGCCGTCCAGATACTCGTCCACAAGCCCCATCACGCCGCTAAATGCAAAGCCTTTTAGGGCGACTAGCACCTTCGCGCCGCTTTCGTCTTTGACGCGTTTTAAAATTTCTAGATTCCCGCGCACCTTGGCCTCTTCGCAGACGTAGGCGGGCGTTTTTATTTTGCTTAAGATTTCGTTCATTAGGGCTCTTTCGTTTAAAATTTGGCGTAAGTATATCTAAATATTTTTTTAAGTAAAATCAAGAAAAAAATTTAATTTCAAAGGCAAATTTATGGTAGAAATCGAGTTTTTGGGCCCAATCAAAATGGAAAATTTAAAGCTGGAAGCGGCAAATTTAAGTGAAGTAAAAGAAAAACTAGGCGAATACGCGCAGCTTAAAGAGTGGCTAAAAATCTGCGCCGTCGCCGTAAACGACGAGATCGCGAGCTCTCTAGACGCGCCGCTAAAAGACGGGGATAAAATTTCCATTTTACCGCCGGTTTGCGGAGGTTAATATGCAGATTTTTGAAGGAAGCCTCGACGCTAAGGCGATCACAAACGCCTGGTACAACGAGTTTAAGGACAAAAACTGCGGCGCGCTCATCACGTTTACCGGCATCGTGCGCGAGGAAGGCGGCATAAGCGCGCTTAGCTTTGATATCTACGAGCCGATCCTGCGCAAATGGCTAGCGGGCTGGGAGCAAAAGGCTAAGGATCTGGGCGCATACGTGCTTTTTGCGCACTCTCGCGGAGACGTGCCCGTGCACGAGAGCTCCTATGTCGCGGGCGTCGTGAGCCCGCAAAGAAAGGTCGCCTTGCGGCTAATAAACGAGTTTGTTGAGGACTTTAAGGCTAACGCACCGATCTGGAAATACGACGTCGTGAGAGGCGAGCGCATCTACGCAAAAGAGCGCAGCCAAGCGATAAAAGGCGCCGGACTTTTAGGATAAATTTCTCGGCGCAGCTTTATCTGTCT
>CALBNA010000263.1 GCA_937896205.1 uncultured Campylobacter sp.
AAGAGACAGATTTTTGATTCGCGTCGGCCTTTAGTAAATTTACGTAAGTTTGATTTAGTTTGATTAAAAATCCATCATCGCTAAATTTTTCAGCCCTGCTCGGAGCTAGCGTTTGCGGGGATTTTAGTTCCAAAATATCGCCGCTTAACGTAGCTAAAATTTTTGCCGCGACGGAGCAGTTTTGACTCGACGCGTAGATGCAAAGACTATCCGAGCGCGCGCAAAGATGCTCGATGATAAACGGCAACTCCTTGTCGCTTTTGCTAACGAACCTAAACTCGCCCAGCTCGCCGAAATGCCGCTTGTAAGCGCAAAAAATATAATCTAAAAAAGGCGCGTTTACGCCGATATCTTCGCCGATGATCAGTAGTGCGTTTTTCACTGTTTTCTCCTTTAAAAACCGAAAACATCTTACATAAATTTAGCTTAAAATAGCGTTTTTTCAGTAGCATTTAATCGCCGTTTGGATAAAATCTACCAATTTTTTACTTCAAGGCGAACCTATGGATTACAAAGATACATTATTGCTTCCAAACACCGAATTTCCCATGCGCGGCAACCTGCCCGAAAACGAACCCAAACGCTTAAAATCGTGGTTTGATAATAGAAAAATCTACGAAAAAATGAAAGCTAAAAGGCAAAAAGCCGCAAAAAGCTTCACTCTGCACGACGGCCCTCCATATGCCAACGGCAACATCCACATCGGACACGCGCTAAACAAAACCCTAAAAGACATCATCGCAAAAACGCACTATTTCTTCGGCGAAAACGTGAGATTTACGCCGGGCTGGGACTGCCACGGACTACCGATCGAGCAGCAAGTCGAGGTAAAGCTTGGCGATAAGAAAAAAAGCCTTAGCAAAACGCAAATCCGCGAGCTTTGCCGCGAACACGCCAGAGAGTTTATCGATGTGCAAAAGGAGAGCTTTAAGCAGCTAGGCGTCGCTAGCGACTGGGATGACCCGTATCTGACGATGAAATTTAAATTTGAAGCCGAAATTTACAAAACCCTTTGCAAAGTCGCCAAGCGCGGACTTTTAGTTGAGCGAAGCAAGCCGGTTTACTGGAGCTGGGCGGCTAGAAGCGCTCTAGCCGAGGCAGAGGTCGAGTACGAGGACAAAGAGGACTACAGCATCTACGTCGCGTTTAAGCTAGGCGAAGAAGCCGCCGCAAAAATAGGCGCAAAAGACGCTAGCGCGGTCATCTGGACGACCACGCCTTGGACGCTGCCGGCAAACCAAGCCATCTCGCTAAATCCAAATG
>CALBNA010000264.1 GCA_937896205.1 uncultured Campylobacter sp.
CCAAAATTTAACATAGCCATCCTCCTACTTAACCCAAATTTCGCTACAATCTCTCAAATTTATACGAACGAGGAGCTAAATTTGCAAAATACTCAAAAATCCAAAATCCGCTGTGACTGGGCGGAGAAAAGCGATCTGGAGCGTGTATATCATGACGAGGAGTGGGGCAGGCTCGTAAAGGACGATGCGAAATTTTTCGAGCTCATCGTGCTGGAGGGCTTTCAAGCCGGTATCTCATGGCATGCCGTGCTGCTTAAACGCGAGGCGATGCGAGCGGCGTTTGACGGATTTGACGCGCGCAAAATTTCGCTCTACGGCGAGGAGCAGACGGCGAAATTTATGCAAAATCCAGCACTCATCAAAAACCGCCTAAAGCTAAACTCGCTTGCCGCAAATGCCCGCGCATTTCTCACCGTCGTAAGCGAGTTTGGCAGCTTTTACGACTATCTTTGGGGCTATCTTTTGCCTAAATTTGATCCCAAATTTGACGGCAAGCCCGTCATAAATCACTATAAAAACCTCAAACAAGTCCCCGCTACCACGCCGCTTGCAGAGTTTATCGCAAAAGAGATGAAAAAGCGCGGATTTAAATTTCTAGGACCCACGAGCGTCTATGCGTTTTTGCAAAGCGCGGGCGTAGTGGACGATCATCTGGATGCTTGCTTTTGCAAAGGATGCAGATGATGTTCGCGCAGAAGCGAGGTTTTGATTGCATTGAGGAGAAATTTGGCGCGCAGGGCGAGCGGGTGTTTGACAAACACCCGGAATTTGCCGTGTTTCGCCACGCAAAAAACCGAAAATGGTTCGCCGTTTTTATGCGCGTAGACGGCGGCAAGCTGGGGCTTAAAAGCGCAGAGGAGCTAGAGATACTAAATCTAAAATGCAAGCCCGATCTGGCAGCGATTTTGCGCGACGGCGATCAAATTTTGCCAGCCTATCATATGAATAAAAAGCACTGGATCAGCGTAAATTTAAGCTCCAAAATCGCACCCGAGCAGGTAGAGGATCTGATCGACCTTAGCTTTGAGCTAACGCGCTAAAACGCTCGTAGTAAACAGCTCTTTTCACTGCTAAATTTGACGACCGGGAAGCGTACTAAGCGCTAGTTGGCGGATGCGTAAAATCTCCTAATTTTACCGACGATTCTCTAGCCTACTTTACGTGCGCCTCTTTACGCTTGCGGCCTTATGTAAAGCCTGCTAAAATCCGCATAAATTTCATCTTTTCAGCATCTCAAAATTTCATTTTCGCTAAAATCGGGCTAATAAATTTAAGTAAAAATCGTGCGAACTTTGAGCATGGTCGGCGGCGCCTAATAGCGCAGAGCGGTATCGCGGCGAACGACGCAAAGAGTCTTGAAATTTCGCAAAATAGTGCAAAATGAATTTAGCGGCTAATATGCGAAGGGATTTATTTGCGCAAGACGGCCGGATAAATAACAAGCGGGCGAGCAAATACGAAAAATAACGAACGCCACAATAGAGCAAATGGCTACGACGTTGATTGCTTCATGGGTGACATAAATATAAATACTTTAAGAATTTACAAGGAAAACGAGTGGAAAATTTAAAACAAGGAAATTTTAACCAAGCAAGTGGGCTTCACCGCAAGTTAGAGGCGGGCGGCGCGTCAAATTTGGGTCGCGAAAATTTAGCGCAGTCAAATTTAAGCGGACAAGCGA
>CALBNA010000265.1 GCA_937896205.1 uncultured Campylobacter sp.
ACGAGATCTAGTACGGTCTCGTGGGCTCGGAGATGTGTATAAGAGACAGACCTTATACATCAGATAAAATGGAAATATTTGAATTTTTACCTGAAATAGATAAGGAAAGTCTTGCATTACTAAAAGTTGAAGTAGAATTACTGTATAGATTTACGGATTATGATAAACAGACAATCTATAATGAAGTAGCTAAAGCAGTGAAACTGGGAGGAGATTTTATGGATGTGCTGTCTTCTGATGGATCAGATGCAAAAGAATTTTTAAATAAAATTTTAAACCACTAAAGGAGAGGGAAATGAAAAAATTTATGAGATTTCTAGTTGCGGGCGCTTTGCTTTGCGGTTCGCTAGTCGCTAAAGACATCACCAAAGATACGCTCATCGTGGGCACGAACGCCGAGTATCCGCCGTTTGAGTTTGTGGATGAAAACTCCAAGGTTACCGGCTTTGATATGGATCTGGTAGCCGAGCTTGCAAAGCGCGCGGGCATTAAATATGAAATTTTAAATATGAGCTTTGACGGGCTGATCCCTGCCCTAAAAACGGGCAAGATAGACGCCGCGCTAAGCGGTATGAGCGCGACCGAGGAGAGAAGAAAATCAGTCGATTTCACCAAGCCTTATTATTTTTCGGATAATCTTTTCATCCGCAAAAAAGGCACCGACGTAAATGCGACCAATATGCATCTCAAAAAAATAAGCGCGCAAATAGGCACATTGCAAGAGACCGCAGCTAAATCTATCTGCGGCGACCTAGCCGTGCCTGCAGAGACAGTAGCAGCCGCGATTTTGTCGCTAAAAGCGGGCAAAATCGACGTCGTGCTAACAGATAGCCCGATCGGCTACGAGTATCTAAAGCAAAACTCCGATTTGGAGGAGTTTTTAAAGCTTCCAGACGGGACCGAGGGCTTTGCCGTCGCGTTTAATAAAGGCAAGCACCTAGAGCTAATCGGCAAAATAGACGCCGCCATAGAGGAGCTCAAAAAGAGCGGCGAATTTGACAAGATGATGGAAAAATACGGCCTGAAGTAAATTTACGAGCCCGTACCAAAACGCGGGCTTAAATTTGAAACCAAATTTAAAGGAGAGAAAATGAAAAAGATTTTTGCGCTGCTTTTAGCGGCTCTAGCTACGCTTGGCGCCGCCGAGCTAAAGATCGGTACCGCCGCAAACTATCCGCCGTTTGAGTACGTGGACGAGCAAAACAAAATCACGGGCTTTGACATGGATCTAGTGGCAGAACTCGCTAAACGCGCGGGTTTTGAGTACAAGATCGTAAATATGAGCTTTGACGGCCTCATCCCAGCTCTAAAAACCGGCAAGATCGACGCCGTAGCAAGCGCGATGAGTGCGACCGACGATAGACGAAAGTCGATTGATTTCACGCAGGCTTACTACGCTACCGAAAATATCTACTTGCGCGCTAAAGGCAACGACGCTATCGCGAGCAAAGACGCTCTAAACGGCAAAAGAGTGGGCGTACAACAAGGCACCGTCCAAGAGATCGCCGCTAACGCTATCGCAGGCGCTAAAGTCGTGCCAGCCGAGGATCCGGTTCCGCTAATCATGGGGCTAAAAAAAGGTAAGATAGATGCAGTCGTGCTTGATAGCTCGATCGGTTACGGCTTTTTAAAGAAAAATCCCGAGCTTGAGGAGTTTTATAAAGAAAACGACGGTAGCGAGGGCTTTTCTATGGCGTTTGACAAAGGCAAGCAAGCCGATCTAATCGCTAAAATAAACGCCGCGCTTGACGAGATGAAAAAAGACGGCAGCTACGACAAACTGCTAGAAAAATACGATCTAAAATAATGAAAAAAAGCGCATTTTTTACTATGCTTAAATTTTGCGCTTTATCCTTGCTGTCGGTAAATTTGGTAGCCGAGTTTACCGACATGCAAATCACGCAGACGACCAAATCCAAACGCGAAAAAGTCGTCAAAGAAGTCCTTTTTCTAGAAAAAATTTTAGACTACGATACCTTTATATTTAGGCTAAACGCCGCCGTGATCGCTCCTTGCAAGCTTGCAAACGTCAAATTTTATAACAGCGCAAAATGCATAAAAGAAAAAAAAGAGCTGGAAAATTTCAACAAATCCTACGACAAAGAGATCAAAAAGATATTTCGTCCCGAGCGCAACTACTACGTACTAACGCTAAAAAATCTAGGCGATAGATGGCTATGCGAAGTAAGCGACGAAAGCAGAATCCTAAACAAAACCCTAGTTAAAAACGGCCTTGCCGCGCCTACTAGCAAAGAATACCAAAAAATCGAGGTCAAAGAGGACTGGGCAAAGAAAAATCACGCGGAAATTTACGAGTGCCTAACCGGTAAAAAGCTAGAAGACGAAAAAGCAAAGAAAAAGCCGAAAAAAGCCGAAAATAATGCCACCAAAAACGTTCAAACCGAGCAAAACCCTACAAGCGAGCAGCCTAAACAAACGCAGCCGCAAACTCCGCCACCGATGGAGTCGCAAGGAAACAGCCCCGTAAATTTAAGGGAGCTTGGAGTCGAGTTTGGCAAGGATTTTGGCGACAAATAAATTCGCCCAAAGACAAATTTAACAAAAACCGCTCAAGGCAAAACAATGAAAAATCCTAAAAAAAATATCCTAATCATCGCAGGCAGCGACAGCGTCGGGGGTGCAGGCGTGCAAGCCGACATAAAAACCTGCGAGGCATACGGCTGCTACAGCGCGACTGCTATCACGGCTCTAACTGCGCAAAATACGAGCGGCGTGAACGCGGTGATGCCAGTAACGCCCGAGTTTTTAAACGCGCAGCTAGAAGCCGTCTGCGCAGAGCTAAAATTTGACGCAGTAAAGATCGGCATGCTATTTAACGAACAGCTCATAGCCTGCGTCAAAGCCTGGCTAGAGCAAAACCGCGGCATAAGCGCCGTGATAGATCCAGTCTGCGTGGCAAAATCAGGCGCAAAGCTACTGCAAGACGGCGCCATAAACGCGCTAAAAGAGCTTTTGAGCCTAGCTAGCGTCGCGACGCCGAATTTAGACGAAGCACGCATTTTGGGGTTAAATTTTAACGGCGAGCGGTTAAATTTGGGTGCGGATCTACCCTGCGACGTGGTGCTAAAACGCACGCGAACGAGCGAGATTTGCGAGGATACGCTTTATAAAAAAGACGGCGAGATAGTTAAATTTGGCGAGCCGCTAGAGCGCCCTACGATCATGCACGGCGCGGGGTGCAGCTTCGCCACGGCTATCGCCTGCGCTCTAGCGTGTGGTGCAGACGAGATAACGGCAATCAAGCGCGCTAAAGCCTTCGTCGCAAACGCGATCAAAAACGCTCACGGCTCAAATTTCGGCATGCGGCTACTAGATCACAAAGCTGCCGGCGCAAGCAATGGCTAAAATTTACGCTATCACTGACGACGTCCTAACGCCCGAAAAAAGCATACTCGAGCAAACTCGCGAGCTGCTAGAGTGCGGAGTGAAGCTTTTGCAGTACCGCACCAAGCTTGAGCCCAAAAACGAGCGCGTAGCTGTTGCGCTAAAAGAGCTTTGCGAGCGTTACGGCGCGAGATTTATCGTAAACGACGAAGTCAAATTTGCCGCAGAAATAGGCGCGAACGCCGTGCACATCGGCAAAGACGACGGCGGAGTAAAGGCCGCTCGCAAGATCCTGGGCGAGGACGCATTTATCGGCGTTAGCTGCTACGACGATCTGAATTTAGCCCTAAAAGCGCAGGACGAGGGTGCTTCATACGCGGCATTTGGCGCCGTGTTTGCGAGCCCGACCAAACCAAACGCCCCGCTTTGTAAATTTGAAACGATAATGCGCGCAAAGGAAATTTTACGTATCCCCGTTTGCGTGATCGGCGGCATAAACGCGGCAAATATCGCGCAAATCGCCGCGCTAAACCCAGACTACGTCGCCGTTATCTCAGCGCTCTACCGCCCAGCATCCATAAAAGAAAATCTGCGAAATCTGCAAGCGTTTTTGTAAAAAAGCCCGCAAATTTACGCCCGCTTTATATCCGAGCAAACAAAAGCGGCGATTTTCTCGCGCGTTAAGACGGCGCGCTCAGGCTTGATTACCCGGCCCGTCCAAGACACGGTAGATCAAAGCTCGTATTTGCAGGCTAGATTAAAGCCCGCGCGATGCTCCGACCAAATTTAAGCCAAGTTTGCAAAATTTGCTCCGATGGGGTTTGAAACGAGGCGCTAAAAGAGACGTGTTTGCGAGCTTGAGGCGGCGCTTGCCGACGGTTAAAATTTACTCGCTTAAAAAGGATAAAAATGAAAACTCTAATCATCTTAGCCCACCCAGGCATCAAAAACTCGGTCATAAACAAACGCCTGCTACAAGAGGCACTCAAAGAGCCGCAGCGCTTTAGCGTTCATGATTTGACGCAGATTTACGGGGGCGGCGATATCGACGCCGCGCGCGAGCAAGAGCCCATCAGAGCCCACGACGCCCTCGTTTTGCAGTTTCCGCTTCATAACTTCTCCTGCCCTCCGATTTTAAAATCATGGATCGACGCGGTGATGACGCACGGTTTTGCCTATGGGCGCGGCTCGGACGGTATCGCGGGCCGCA
Organism: uncultured Campylobacter sp.; assembly: GCA_937896205.1. Lineage (GTDB taxonomy): Bacteria > Campylobacterota > Campylobacteria > Campylobacterales > Campylobacteraceae > Campylobacter_A. Next base: position 4,556 of record CALBNA010000265.1, read on the forward strand.
AGGTCGCGCTAGCCGTGACCGCGGGCATCAAAAAGAGCGACTACTGCCCGCAAGGACGCTATCATTTTAGCTTGCGCGAGGTTCTTACGCCGTTTGAGCTCGCGTTTAAATACTATTTTCACGCCGACTACCGCGGCTTTTTCGCATTTTACGGCGCCGAGGAGACTCCGGGCGTGGACTACGTATCAAGCCAGGACGATTTAGAGCGCGGCGCTAGAGAATACGCGGAGTTTTTACGAAATTTAGGCTAAATTTGACGGTCGCAGTTAGTCTTGCTACGCATAAATTTGCCTCAATATAAACCACGGAGATCGCGCTAAATTTAAGCTTTATCGCCGCTATTTCTGCCATTTACCGCCCGGCAAAATTTGCAAGCGTTTTTGTAAATTTAAACGCGGGCGAGCGGCTTAAATTTGACGGACTTGCCCGCGTTACTCAAATTGTACGCCGAATTTTAGCGTCAAATTTACGGTGGCGGGCTCAAATTTAAAATCTCCGCGCCAAGGGCTAATCCTTTTTATAAAACACGTTAAAGCTGGCTCCGCCGAGCAAGATTACGATGCCGGCAATCCCCGCAAAAGGCGAAAACCAAAAATCCATCGTCCCCGCATAGAGCAAAGCAAGCCCCATGCAAAGGCTAATCGCGATATCTGCGCTAAACCAAAGCGCCCTCTCAAAAAAGCCTTGAGATTTTTTCGCCGTCAGGTTTTTGCTGAGATTTCGTATCTTTATGACCCTGAAATTTTCGTATTTTACGCTCGCTTCGTCGCCGTTTGCTAGCTCCAGGGCGCGCTTTTTATGGCTGCTACCCCATAAAAACGTATCGCCGACCATGACTCTAAAATAGCTCTTCTCTTTCGTCTCAAAAATCCTTTTGTCGCGCACCCTGCCGTTAGCCTCGCCGCTAGACTTGGGCTCCTTTGTGGCGCCCAGCATCGATCTAACGCGCAAGCCCAAAGACGCCTCGCGGTGATACTTAAACCAAGCAAAAGCAAGAGAGCCGAAACCAAAAACAAGTAACAAAGTGCTAAAAAGCGGCCACCGTCCGTCAAAACCAGAAAAAATCCCCCAAACGCCGGCCGCGGCGAACAACAAAAATAGCGCGAAAAACAGAGCCGCAAAAAAGGAGCTAGGCTCGTAGGCATACC
>CALBNA010000266.1 GCA_937896205.1 uncultured Campylobacter sp.
CCTTGATATTTTTAAGTGAGGGCAAATTTGACGGCTTAGATGATTGGGGATTTTGCAGATAAATTTAAATCGCAACGCAAATAAGGCAAAATTTACTATAAATTTATATCGAGATAAAAGCTGTATTTATGGGATAGAAAGTTAAAAACGGCGTCTTACCACACAAAACGCCGTTTTATTGTAATATTAGAAACGTTGTCCGATCGTAAATTCAAACGTACTCGTATCGTCGCCGTCTTGCTTTTTGAGCGGTTTGGCAAAGATTAGCTGTAGCGGCCCCATAGGCGTTACCCACTCGATACCTGCGCCCGCGCTATATCTGCTGATACGCCCGTCGACATAATCCACGATGCCAGGCGCAGTTACGTTTGCGATCCTGCCGCGAATGACGCCGTAGTCAACAAACAGCACTCCGCGCATCTTTACGCGTTCTATTAGCGGGAAGCTAAGTTCTGCCGAGCTATTAAACGACGTATCGCCACCCGTCTCGTACCAGCTACCACTGGCGACTTTGACTTTAGGCGAGACGGTTCTGCTCTCAAAGCCGCGTAGATTTCTGATGCCGCCCAGATATAGTCTCTCGTTGATAGGCACCCAGCCGCGATCCCAAATTTTGCCAAAGCTTGATTTGAATCTAAAAATAAGGTCGTAGTCCACCCACTCTCTGATGCCTTGATACCAGTTGAAATTCGTTCTGCTCTTTAAAAATTTCTCGTCGCCGCCCACGCCCGCAAACTCTAGGCTGGTGCTTGCGATGATACCGGTGCGAGGTAGGTAGTAGTCATCCGTGCTATTATACGTGATAGACGGTATGAGCGAGCTTTTTAGGCTCTTGCCGTCTTTGTACCCGACGGTTTTTAGCACGTCGCTAAGCCCGCTGATACGGCTTTGCTCTATGATGTAACCCAGAGACGCGCTTAGATTTCTAGTTAGTTTTCTGCCTACGACGACGTTTAGGCCGTATGATTTCTCATCGTAGTTATTCCAGCTATAGTCGTTAGCATAAAGAGTGCCGCCAAGGCTATATTCGCTATCAAAAAGGCGCGGGTTGGTTAGACCTATCTGTCCGGAAAGCTCGTTGTCGCTCCTATCTACGCTTATGACGCCTTTCAAGCCACTACCAAATACGTTCGTATCAGACACGCTCGCGTTAAGTAGCAAGCCGTCCGAGCTACCGTAGCCGATACCGCCGCTGATCGAGCCCGTGGAGGCCTCTTTTACTTTTACAAGCAGATCTACTTGGTTTGCTCCGACGCGCTGCTCTTCGATCTCGACCTCGTCAAAGTAGCTCGTTCGCTTTAGCGCGTCCTTGCTGTCTTGTAGGTCGGTTCTACTGTATAAATTTCCCTCCGTGAGGTATAGCTCGCGTCTGACGACTCTATCTACGGTTCTGTCGTTACCTGAAATTTGAACGTTTCTTATATATACTTTTTCGTCTGGTACAACCTCATAGACGATACTAACAGTCTTGTCCTCGACGTTTTTCTCGGTTTTTGGATTTATCCTTACAAACGCGTAACCCTTATCCGCTACCATATCGTCGAGCTTTTTCATGTCTTGTCTTAGGCGAGCGGAGTTCATCACGTCGCCGCTTTCCAGCCTAAAGCCTTTTAAAATTTTCTCTTTATCAAGCTCTAAAAACTCAGGCGCTTCGATATCTACGCTAGATACTCTATACTGCTCGCCCTCGGTCACGTAGTAGGTGAGATCTGCCGTGTAGTTATCCATGTAGGCGTTTAGATACGGGTTTGAAACCGTCGCGTCTAGGTAGCCTTTTTGGTAGTATTTATCTTGGATTCTCGCAGGATCGTTTGGTAGCTCAAAAAGCTTAACTTTACCGTCGTTTCTGCCCCACATCCAGCCCATAAATTCACGCTCTTTATTAGCCACCACAGGCTCGATGTCGCCGTAATCAAAAAGCTTCGCGCCAACTAAATTTACGTTTTCTATTATGATATTTTCGCCGCGGTTTATGTTCATCGTGACAAAAAGACTGCTTTCATTGCCCGCCACCGGCTCTTTGGTTACGTCTATGACCGTGTCGAAGTAGCCTTTTGACTCGTAGTACTGCCTGATGCGCTCTTTTGCGCGCTCGATGGCTAACTCGTCGTACATATTGCCTTGTTTGATGTTGATTAGTCCGTCGATGGCGGTTTTATCGTTAGTCACTACGCCTTTGATATCGATACGAGCGATGCTAGGTTTTTCTTTTACCGTTACGGTCACGTCGCCGCCCTTATTTTCGATGTAGATATCGTCGAAATAGCCCTGTCTAAACAGCTTTGCGATCGCCCTATCCGTGCTATCGACATTTAGCTCGTCTCCGACTTTTAGCCCCATTATCTCCTTTGCAGTTTCTGGAGACAGATGCACGAGACCTTTAAAATTTATGGAAGTTATCTGCTCGGCATTCGCCAAAACTGCGCCCAAAAGTAGTAGAAAAACGCTTTTTTTCATTGATTTAACCTAAAAGTGATGATAAGGCTGTATAATAGCACATTTTATTTTTAAACAATATAAATTTAAAAGGCGAATTTATGAAAATCGGTATCGTAGGCCTAGGACTCATCGGTGGCTCGCTCGGACTCAGTCTCAAAAACGAAAAACTAATCAGCTGCGTTAGCGGCATGGATCTAAGCAAAGAGCACGAAAAACAGGCGATGCAGCTCGGCCTCGTGCATGAAATTTTAACCCTTGAGCAGATGAAGCAAAAGTGCGATATGATATTTCTAGCCATCCCAGTCGAAGGCATCATAAAAATCGTCAAAGAATTTGAAGGCATCGGCGAAAACACGACCATCGTCGATCTTGGTAGCACTAAGCAAAAAATAATCGAAGCCGTACCCGAGAGCATCAGGCAAAATTTCATCCCCGCTCACCCGATGGCGGGCACCGAGTACTCCGGCCCGACCGCAGCTTTTTCGGGGCTTTTTAAAGATGCCGTCGTAGCCATTTGCGACTTTAAAGAAAGCGGCGAGATGCACGTCAAGCGCTCGGTCGAGCTGTTTTCGCACCTGGGCATGAAGATCATTTTTATGAGCGCGGCGAAGCACGACCATCACGCCAGCGTCATCTCTCACCTACCCCACGCTATCAGCTTTTCGCTAGCTAGCAGCGTACTAAAAAAGGAAAACAAAAAAAATATCATCGCACTAAGTGGCACTGGATTTAACGGTATGATCAGGATCGCCAAAAGCTCGCCCGTGATGTGGACGGATATCTTTAAACAAAACAAGCAAAATTTGATAAATTCGATAGACCTTTTCAAAAAAGAGCTTGACGAATGCGAAAATTTAATCAAAAACGAGCAGTGGGACGAGCTGCGAGAATGGATGAGCGAAGCTAGAAAAATACGCGAAATTTTATAAATTCAGGCGCAAATTTACCTTAAATTTATCGCTTTTTAGTAAAATCGGTCTCTTTAAGATTTAGGAGACTTTTATGAGAAGACGCGGCAATCCAAATTTGATATTTTTCGGCGTTATCATTTTACTTTTAGTTGCGGCGATAGCTTTTTTATTTACATCAAAAACATTTGAGCGCGAAGCCCCGAGCATAGCCATATCAGATCAAATTTACTGGAACCTAACCTCGCCTCTACCGATCAAAATCACCGACGAAGGCGGCGTGAAATCAGTTAAAATTTCACTCGTAGACGAAAAAGGCAGCGTAAATTTGCTGACTCAAAAATTTGAAGCGCCGTCTGAAATCGTCGATTTAAATTTGACCTTTCCTAAAACGGGATTTGGCGCACAAAAAGATATCTATAACATCGTAATCGAGGCCACCGATACTAGCAAATGGGGATTTTTCCTCGGCAACACGCAAAAAAAAGAGGTCAAAATCACCGTCGATAACAAAAAACCCGACGTAAACATCCTAAACCACTCATACGCCATCACTAAAGGCGGTAGCGCGACGGTCGTGTTTAAGGCGACTGACGAGATGCTAAAAGAGGTCTATATCGAGACGAACTACGGCAAAAAATTTATCCCAAGCAAATTCGTAAAAGACGGTTACTACGCTTCTTTAGTCGCCTGGCCGGCGCAACAAGGCTCGTTTAGCGCCGACGTCGTGGCGCTTGACGCGGCGGGAAATATAACCAAAAGCAAGATAAGATTTTTCTACCAAGACAAAAAATACCGCATCTCAAAGATAAAACTAGACGGCCAAAGTAGATTTTTAAACGAAAAAATCCCGGAACTAGCGCAACAATACGCTAAAAACTACGACGCTATGAGCAATCTGGAAAAGATGAAATTCGTAAATGAAAATCTCCGCGAGGCAAATGAGAAAATAATCTCGCAAATCGCCGCAAAAGTCGATATAGACGCAGCTGAAAACTTTAGCGTAAATAAATTTTACCCGCTAAAAAACGGCAAAGCGGTAGCAAGCTTTGGCGACCACAGATACTACACCTTTGAAGATAAAGACGTCAGCGAAAGCTGGCACATGGGCATCGACCTAGCCTCGACACAAAAAGCCGACATCGTCGCCAACAACGACGGCACGGTCGAATTTGCCGCAGAAAACGGCATCTACGGGCGTAACATCCTGATAAATCACGGATTTGGCCTTTTTTCACTCTACGGACACTGCAGTTCGCTAAATGTCAAAGCCGGCGACTCGGTCAAGGCGGGCGACGTCATCGCAAACACGGGCGTTACGGGTCTAGCAATGGGTGATCACTTGCACTTTGGCATGCTAGTTCAAGGCATAGAAGTGCGTCCGGAGGAGTGGATGGATAACGGCTGGATGAAGGATAACGTCACGGGCGTTTTGAATGCGGCTAAAAAAATGGTCGAATAAATTTGCCGTTTTGTTGCAAATTTGTTGTATAATGGCAAGAGTAAGAAAAATAAGGGCGAAATTTTGAAACAAACAACTATAAAATCAACTGTAGAAGGCGTAGGTATCGGACTTCACAAGGGCGAGCCGATAAAAATCACGCTTGAGTCGCTCGGGGCAAATTCTGGAATAATATTTTACAGAAAAGACCTCGGAGTGAGCTTTAAAGCAGAGCCGAAAAACGTGATAAACACTCAAATGGCAACCGTAATCGGCGGCAAAGAGGGCTACATTTCGACGATCGAACATCTCCTTAGCGCGATAAACGGCTACGGCATCGACAACGTCCGTATCGTCCTGGACGCCAACGAGGTGCCGGTCATGGACGGCTCGGCGATAAGCTACTGCATGATGCTGGATGAAGCCGGCACATCGGAGCTTGACGCAGATAAAAAGGTAATCGTAATCAAACGCCCAGTAGAAGTAAACAAAAACGGAAAATTCGCCAGAGTAACGCCGTCAAATAACCCGAAATTCGACTTTACTATCAAATTTGCCCACCCGATAATCGGCGAGCAAAACTACGTGTTCGAGTTTAGCAAACAAGCCTACATCGAGGAGATCGCGCGCGCTAGAACATTTGGATTTTTAAAAGACGTCCAGATGCTAAGAGCGCAAAATTTAGCCCTCGGCGGTAGCCTAGATAACGCCGTAGTTATCGACGATAATAAAATTTTAAATCCTGAAGGCCTACGCTTTGAAAACGAATTCGTTCGTCATAAAATTTTAGACGCGATCGGCGATCTAAGCCTGATGGGTGCGCCATTGATGGCTGATTATACGAGCTTTGCGGGTAGCCACGAGCTAAATCACGAACTAACCCCTGTCTCTTATACACATCTCCGAGCCC
>CALBNA010000267.1 GCA_937896205.1 uncultured Campylobacter sp.
GACAACGCTACCCTAGATTTCGTTAAATTTTACTCTTTGTCCGTCAAAATTTGCACGATAGTTTCTGGTAAAATTTCATGCTCTATCGCGTGGATTTTAGCTTCAAATTCCTCAAGGCTCATCCTCGCGCTCTTTTCAAACGCGCGCTGAGCGATGATCTTGCCGCCGTCTAGCTCTTCGCTGACCCAGTGCACGCTCACGCCGCCCACCTTCATATCGCTATCAAAGCTCTCTTTTATTGCGTGCGCGCCCTTAAAAAGCGGCAACAGCGACGGGTGCAAATTTATCGCGCGAACTTGGCTTGTAAAAACGGGCGTAAGGATACGCATAAAGCCCGCAAGTACGGTTAAATCTACGTTTGCGCGCTTGATTTCCTCTACAACCGCGGTGTCAAATTCCTCGCGCGAGGCGAAATTAACGTGCTCGATAACGACGCTTTTTAGGCCGTATTTTGCGGCTTTTGCGATACCGCCTGCGTTAGCTTTATTTGTTAGCGTTAGCGCGACTTCGATCTTAGTTTCGCCAAAAACTTTGCCGTGCAGCCTCTGCAAAATCGCTTCCAAATTTGAGCCGCCGCCGCTAAATAAAACCGCTATTTTTTTCGTAAGCATTTGAGTCCTTTGATGACGTCCGCGGCCGTGAGCGCGTAGTCGTTGATTTTGATTTTGCGGGCGGCTAGAGCGTGAGCTAACGTCCCGCTGATCGCGGCATTTAGCGGGTCGTAACCCTGCGCGAGCAGTCCCGCGATGATACCGCTTAGCGCGTCTCCGCTACCGCCTTTTGCGAGCGCGGCACTGCCGTGCGTCATGACATAAACCTCGCCGCCTTGCGTGATTAGCGTATTTGCACCCTTTAACACAAGCACGCATTTAAAATTTCGGCTAAAAATTTGAGCGAGATTGAAGCGGTTTTTTTGTACTTCGCCAGCGTCAAATTTGCCTAGATTTGCAAGCTCTAGCAGGCTCGCAAACTCCTTTGGATGCGGCGTTATTACGACGTTTTTGCTATTTAAAAGCTCAAGCGTGCGCGGCTCGTAGCAAAGATCGGCGTCGATAACTAGCGCGTCTTTTGTTTTTAGCTCGCTAAAAAGCTCGTCTTTTTGCGCCTCATCAAGCTCGCCAATCCCCATGCCAACAGCTCCAACTCGCATTTTTGGCATTATGCGCGCGCTTTGCATCAAAACGGGCTCGAGGTCTAAATTTTCGCCCACGACGCTAACGAGCCCAGCGCCCATAGTTAGCGCGGCAAGGCCTGCGATACGTGCCGCTCCGCCCTTTTCGCCGCTCACGACAAACACGTGGCCAAAGTCGCCCTTGTTAGCGTTTTGCTTTACACGAAAGGGCAAATTTAAATCGCTCTTGCCAAGCTTATAAAAACTCGTCCCCGTCTCGTAAAGCTTGCGGGGAAGGCCCAAATTTGCAACCTTTACGCACCCTACGAAATCCTTTGCGAAATCGCTATAAAGCGCTAGCTTTAGCGCACCCATCGTCACGGTCGTGTCGGCCTTAAAGACCGCGCCTTGCGATAAACCGTTTTTATTAAGTCCGCTTGGGATGTCGCAGGCGAGCTTGTAGCCGGGTTTTGCGTTTAGCAGATTTATCAAATTTATCGTTCGTTCGTTCAGCTCGCGGCTAAGTCCGGTTCCGAAAATCCCGTCGATGATGCAGTCAAATTCGCCGATTTCCGTTAAATTTGGGATCAAAATTACGCCGCATTTTAGCGCTCTAGCTAGCTCGGTTTTTGAGGTTTCGTTTTGTTTGTCGCTCGCTAACAACGCAAAGCAATCAAATTTGCCGCTCAAAAGCCGAAGCGCGGCTAGCACGTCTGCGCCGTTGTTTCCGCTGCCGATGACGCCTAAAATTTTACGTCGTTTTTTTGAGGATTTTTTAAACATAGTTTGCACGGTGCGAGCTAACGCGTTAGCGGCGTTTTGCATCAGCACTTCGGTGCTAAGTCCAAACTCGCTCACGGCTCTAGCGTCGAGCTCCGCCGTATCCCAAAATAGCTTTTTCATGCGCCCTCCTGCTTCATTCGGTAGCTCAAAGCCTCCAAAATATGGGGCTTTTTGATGATGCGCGAGCCCTCGATGTCAGCGATCGTGCGAGCGACTTTTAGGGTTTTATTGATAGCGCGGCGGCTGAGCGAAAATCTCTGCGTTGCGTGATCTAGCACGCCGCTCGCCTCGTCGTCGCAAATACAAAATTTAGCTATCTCTTCGTCGCAGAGCTTGCCGTTTAGCTCACTTTGCGCGCGCGAGATTTGCGTCTCAAACACGCGCAGCACGGTATCTTGCATAGATTCGCTCGTGACGTCGCTCTTGTCGCTTGCGGCCACCTCGTCCATCTGTACGTGAAGGTCGATGCGGTCTAGTACAGGTGCTGAAATACGCGATTTATAGCGCTTGATCTCGAGCTCCGAGCATTTGCATTCTAGATTTTTTGAGAGTAGATTACCGCAAGGGCAAGGGTTCATCGCGGCTACAAACATAAATTTAGTCTCATAGGTGATTTTTGAATTTACGCGCGAGATGTTGATTTTATAGTCCTCGAGTGGCTCACGCAGGCTCTCTAAAATTTGCGGCGCAAAGTGCGGAAGCTCGTCGAAAAAGAGTATCCCGCCGTTGGCCAGCCCAACCTCGCCGATCCTAGCTGCGCTCGATCCGCCGCCAAATATCGAGCTGCGTGTGCTCGTATGATGGGGTGAACGAAAGGCGCGCAGAGCGGAAAATTCGCTCTCTTGCTGATTTAGCGAGCTGTAAGCGCAACTGAGCAAAATCTCATCCAAGCTTTGCGGCGGCAAAATGTAGCGCAGTCGCTTGGCGCTCATGCTTTTGCCGCATCCGGGGCTACCCTCAAAGATAATATTGTGCATACCGCAAGCGGCCACCAGGCAGGCTCTTTTTGCTCTACTCTGGCCTTTAACGTCGCTAAAATTTAGCTCGAAATTTTGATTTTTTACGAAGCTTTTCTCACCGATTTTGATCAAATTTGAAAAAAGCGGATGAACGGCGCCAACCTTGCGCGAGGCGGCGAATTCGGGCTCTAGGAAAAATTTGATCGCCTCGGCCAAATTTGAAACGGCGTAAATTTCTAAATTCGGTATGGCGCCGGCTTTTTGCGCTATCTCTTGCGGGATCAGCACGCGAGAACCAGGCGCTTTCGCGCTCAAAAAAAGCAGAATAGAAAACAGGCTCGCCGTGCTTTTGACTCCTCCGTCAAGCCCAAGCTCGCCAAATGCAAAAATAGGCTCAAAGTCGCGCTCTTTTTGCAAAGCGATTAAAAGCGCGATGGGTAGGTCGAAGTGACTGCCTGATTTTGGCATATCGGACGGGGATAAATTTATGATGATTTTTTGCGCGGGGAAAGAGAAATTTAACGACAAAAGCGCCGATTTTACGCGTTCGGCGCTCTCTTTGATCGAAGCTCCCGCAAGACCTACGATATTAAGTGCGGGCAAACCGCGGTTAAAACTGGACTCGACGTCCACAAGCCGTAATTCGTCATTATAAGTGGCGCATTTTAGGGCTTTCATGCGTTTTTTTGCTTTTTATACTCTTTGTCAAATTTTTTGCGTTTGTTGTAGCCGATGCGCTCGATAAAAAGGTGTCCGTCGAGATGATCCATCTCGTGCTGGATCGCAACCGACAAAAGCCCGTCAGCCTCGAGCTCTTGGCGCTGTCCGAAGCGGTCTTGATACTCTAGCGTGATAAACTCGGCTCTTTTTACGTCCTCGTAGTATCCAGGTACGCTCAGGCAGCCTTCTTGATAGATTATCTCGCCCTCTTTGCGTAAAATTTTGGGATTTATGATTTCTAGCAGATCCTCTTTGCGCTGCTCTTTGCTCTCTTCGTCTACTAAATTTATGATCAAAATTCGCTTAGCCTCGCCCGTCTGGATAGCAGCTAGTCCGATGCCGTTTTTAGCGATCATGGTCTCATACATATCGTCTAAAAATTTATGCAAATTTTCGTCAAATTCTTTAACCTCAAGCGATTTGACGAAAAGTTTTTTGTTCGGATAGGTTAGGATTTCTAGTATCATTTAGCCGCTTTCTCGTCCAAGATCTCGTAGCGTTTACCGTCTCTGCCAGTTTTTGCCAAAGTATCTAGCGCCGCAGATAGTAGCTCGGCGACGGTTTTATCGGTTCTTAGATTGCACGCAACGACCTCCATGTCAAACTCGAATTTCTCGCCCTTTAGTATAAACGAAGTCTCGTAAAACATCTCAGTGATACGTTCGCAGGCCTTTTGCGCGCCGACCATATCAGTGTGCCGCATCAGCATAGCAAAACAACCGTCGCCGTAATGCGCCAGGATATCGCTTCGCTTCGATGTTCGTAGAAGCATCCTAGAAATATTTTTTAGTAGCACCAACCTACTTTTTAAGCCGATATCTTTTAGACTTTCATCTTTTGTCTTTATGAGTAGGATAGATGATTCGTAGCCGTATTTTTTGATATATCCGACTTCGGTTTCGAGTGTTTTTAGGAAAAATTTTCTATTGTAGATGTCAAATTTAGGATCATAGATAGACTGTTCCTCTACGACCTTAAAGACCCTACTTACCTCTTCATAGCTAGTTTTTATCACTTCGATATGCTTACCCATCAGTGAATTTAGTCTATTTAGGTCTTCGTTAAATTCGTTAAACATATTTTGCACGGTTAGCAGGCTGATGTTTGGCTCTAAGATGCTCGAGCGTTTTTTTATTATGGTTCTTAGGATAGTCAAATTCCTGTCTCTTATACACATCTGACGCTGCCG
>CALBNA010000268.1 GCA_937896205.1 uncultured Campylobacter sp.
CTGCAAAGACGCTTCGCCAAAGACACTGGAAATATCAACAAGACGCTGGCATTTCAGCCATTAGCGTTAATGATTTTTCATTTTACGACCTAATGCTTGATAACATCATCGCTTTTGGCGCTACGCCTCCAAGATTTGCAAATTTAAGCGGCTTGGAGCAATATTTTGCTTGCTCAAGAGGCAACAAAAATGGCGTTGCGATGGAGATGACAAAGTGGTTTAACACAAACTACCACTACATCGTGCCAGAGCTTAGCAACGAGAGCAAATTTAGCCTAAAAGCGGACAAAATTTTAAATGAATACAAAGAGGCGAAGGCTAACGGCGTAAAAGGCAAGGTAAATTTGATCGGTCCTATCACATTTTTGGCTCTTTCAAAGACGACTGACGGCAGCTGCCCATTTAAGCACCTTGATGCACTTGTAGGCGAGTACAAAAAGTTACTTGAGCAAATTTCTAAGCTTGATGATGAAATTTTAGTGCAGTTTGACGAGCCGATCTTTGTAACTGACAAAAATGAAAGCGATCTTTTGTCAATTATCACAAAGGTTTATAACGAGCTAACAGGCGTTGCAAACAACATCAAAATCGTGTTTGCGACATATTTTGAGCATGCGATCAAGGCAGTTAGCGAAGTGGCTAAAACTAAAATTTATGGCATCGCTCTTGACTTCATCCACGGCAAGAGAAATTTCGAGGCACTTGAGACTATCAAAAATAGCCATTTAACGCTATTTGCTGGCGTGATAGATGGCAGAAATATCTGGAAAAGCAACATCGACGAAAAGGTAAATTTAGTCCGAGAGATCGGCGAAAAAATCGGCGGTAAAGATTTCTACGTCGGACCTAGCTGCTCGCTGCTCCACATGCCATACACCCTAAAATACGAAGAAAAACTAAACTCCGAGGTTAAAAGCTGGTTGAGCTTTGCCGTAGAAAAACTAGACGAGATCAAAATCATAACCAAACTAGCTAACGGCGTAGCGCTAAACGCGGCTGAAAGGAAAATTTACGAAGAGAACAAAGCTGCGGTTAAAACGCGCGCGACGTCAAATTTGATCCACTCCTCAAGCGTGCAAAACCGCGTGAAAAATCTAGTCAAATTTGAGCGCGAAGATAAATTTGAAGATCGTATCAAAACCCAACGCGAAAGCCTAAACTACGGCATCTTGCCGACTACGACGATAGGTAGTTTCCCACAAACCGTCGAGCTAAGAGTGCTTCGCCAAAACTTCAAAAAAGGCGAGATCGACGCTGGCGCGTATGAAGCAGGTATCAAAAAATACATCGACGACTGCGTCAAATTTCAAGAAGATATCGGCCTAGACGTACTAGTTCACGGCGAGCCTGAGCGAAACGACATGGTCGAGTATTTCGGCGAGCAGATCGAAGGGTATGCATTTAGCGAAAACGGCTGGGTGCAAAGCTACGGCAGCCGCTGCGTGAAACCGCCTCTACTTTTTGGCGACGTGAGCCGTCCAAAAGCGATGACCGTCGAGTGGATGAAATACGCCCAAAGTCGCACTAGCCGCATAATGAAGGGCATGCTAACTGGACCTGTAACCATGCTAAACTGGAGCTTCGTGCGCGACGACCTACCTCGCAGCGAAGTGGCCAAGCAGCTTGCGCTTTGCATATTTGACGAGATCGCAGACTTGCAAAATGCTGGCATCCGCATCATCCAAGTGGACGAAGCGGCATTTAAAGAGGGCTATCCGCTACGCGCCGAAAACATCCCTGCGTACGAGAAATTTGCGGTTGATTGCTTTAAGCTCTCCGTTAGCTCCGCCGAGCCTAAAACGCAGATCCACACGCATATGTGCTACTCCGAGTTTAACGACATTATTAAGACCATCGAGGCGATGGACGCCGACGTCATCAGCATCGAGACCGCTCGCAGCGGCAACGAACTGCTAAAGATATTTAAATCCGTCGGCTACAAACAAGAAGTCGGCCCAGGCGTCTACGACATCCACAGCCCGCGGGTTCCTAGCACCGACGAGATCGTGCGCCAGATCCGCGCGCTACTCGAGGTTCTACCAAAAGAACAGCTCTGGATCAACCCTGACTGCGGCCTAAAAACGCGCAAATGGGAAGAGGTCGAGCCGAGCCTAAAAAATATGGTCGAAGCCGTCAAAATCGTAAGAAATTCATAAATTTAACCGCTTGCGACTCGGCTAAATTTGCCGCTTTTGCCACTTAAATTTGCGGCCAAAGCGGCTTTGTCCGCTAAATTTTGAGCTCAGGTTTAAAACCGGCTCAAATTTGACGCGGGTCAAATTTGTCGGTCGCGGCGAATAATTTATCCTGCGCACGCGCCGCCACGGCATAAATTTGACCGCAAACGGCACGGTTTTCTACATTTTAAATTTGGAAATTTCATGCTAAAAGAAAAAATCTTAAACAAAGAAAAGGGGCTTGTGCTCTACGGACTAACGCCGCCAAAGGCCGAATTTGAGGAGGCCAAACTGCGCGACATCTCGGATCGCTGGACGGGTAGGATAAAGAGCATAAACGCCGACGGGCTCGTACTTTACGAGGTGCAAGACGAGAGTGAGAGAAACGAAAGCGAGCGGACGTTTGAGTTTAGCGGCACGCTAAGCCCTGAAATTTACTACCGAGACTACCTAAACGTCTCGACTCCGAGCGTCTTTTACCGCGTGGCTAGCGGCTACGACGAGGACGCATTTCGCGCGGCGATTGCGGCTCAAAGCTCAAATTTAAACGTGTTAGTCGGAGCTACGTCTAGCACGCAAAAAGTGCGGCTAAATTTGGCTCGTGCGTACGAGATTGCGAGCGAATTTGAAAATTTAGCCGTCGGCGGAGTGTGTATCGCCGAGCGTCACGCTAAAAAGGGCGACGAGCCGCAAAGGATGCGCGAAAAGATCGCAGCAGGGGCGAAGTTTTTCATCTCGCAGGCCATTTTTGACGCACAGATGACGCGTAAATTTTTAGAAGACTGTGCAGCTGCAAAGATAACCGAGCCGATATTTCTCACGTTTTCAACAGCTGGCAACCCAAAAACGCTAGAGTTTATCAAGTGGCTAGGCGTTAGCGTGCCAAGCGCAGTCGAGGCGCGGTTAAACGCTAGCGAGGACTATCTGGCGCAAAGTTGCGAGATCATCAAAGAAATTTGGCGCGAGCTAAAGAAATTTGGCGACGAAAACGGGCTAAATTTGAGCGCAAATATCGAAAGCGTGATGGCTAAACGCGCAGAGATCGAGGCGAGCCTAGAGCTAGCTCGCGAGTTTAGGCAAATTTAGGAGAAAAGATGGCGGATACGGACGAGCTCTACGCCAAGGCAAAACGCGCCAACGCGCTCAAAAAACTCATGCGCGTAGCTGCCGTCCTGATCGCCGCGCCAGCCATTTTTACGCTATCAAGTGCGCTCCTAAACGGCGAGCTTTATGAGCCTTTTAGCTACCTTTTTATCGGCGCCGTGGCTATTCTTTTTGTCGCTCCTTCGATTTACGGATTTATAGCAAATTTTTATGCAAAACCGGCGGAAACTCCAAACGAAAATGCTCAAAATTTCGTCTCTAGCAAGATTGCCGCCGAGCTGAGCGAGCTAGAAAACGAGCGCGTAAATTTAGTAGCCGCCGTCAAAAAAGCAAGCCTAATCGCCCTTGTGGTAGGCGTTTGTGTAGGCGCAGCAGCGGCGTATTTTCTAGATGCGATTTTCGGCGTGACGCTGGGCGCGATCTCGTATGCTGCGACGACCGGCCTTTTGACTGCGTCTAAAAGGCGAGAATTTAGGGCAAATTTTAAACGTCAAATCATAGAAAATATCGTAAAAAAGCACGGCCTTAGCTACGATAAAGACCGCGGGCTGGGGCTTTATGATTTTTTTACGATTTATGATTGCAGGGTCGATGAGTGGAGCAGCGAGGATCTCGTTGAGGGCGATATAGATGGCGTTAGCATCAAATTTAGCGACTTTTACGCGGCCAAAAAGGTGAAAAAGAAAAACGGCACCGAGACGGTCGTGCTATTTCGAGGCGTGCTTTTTAAGGCGGATTTTAATAAAAAGCTAAGCTCCATAACGCAAATCGCGCACGTAAATTCGCGAAATTTAGCGGTTTACGGGCAGAAGGCAAATATGGACGACGCGAGATTTGAAGAGATATTTGACGTCTATACGACCGATCAGATCGGCGCTAGATACGCACTTAGCCCGGCGCTGATGGAAAATTTTACTCTGCTTTGCCTAAGACTAGACGCCCCTGTAAACTCCGTTTTTAAGGATAATCAAATCTTTATCGCCGTAGAGACCTGGCGTGACGACTTTGAGCCAGATATCCGCAAATCGCTAATAAACAACGAAACCATAGCGCTTTACGAGAGCGAGATAGCAAGCTTTGCTCAGATAGTAAAAGAGTTAAATTTAAACCGCAAAATTTGGTAATTTTGAAATTTGGACGGCTTTGTGGCTCGCAGCTCAAATTTGAATGCAATGATAAAATTTTACGTAAATTTAATCACGATATAGCGTAAATATTTTCTAAACATTAAAGCGTTTTTGTAGTATAATCGCCTTACAAATCCACACAAAGGAGTCGTCATGAAAAAGTTGATTTTCTCGATCTTTTTGACTTGTTTGGCATTGTCTTCGGCACAAGGCGGTCAAGAGTACGGCGATGGATTGAGAGCCGTATCCAGAGGAGAGTGGGCTAACGCGGTGCAGTATTTCACGGCAGCTTGTTATAACTATAATGATAACGAAGCGGGCTCTTGCAAAGAGCTTGGCGTGATATACGAGTACGGCAAGGGTGGTGCGGGTCCTCAGAGAGTGAAAAAAAATGACGCTCTCTCAAAGCAAGCTTACGCGCAATGCTGCAAAAAGAGCGGTGGCCTCATGAGAGAGTGCTGCAAAAAGGTCGGCAAGTAATCGAGGTTTGTCCTGAACTCTAGCTTTAAGTATGCGGCCGCTTTGGGCGTGAAAATTTAGCCTTAGGCAGGTCGCATACGAAATTTATTCTTTAGCGATTCTGGCTCAAATTTATCAAATTTTACTTCTTTGGTGTTATCGCGTAAGTATGTTTCGTGAGACTACAAATTTGGGTTCGGGCGATATTTTATAAATTTGCCGAGTTTGTTTTTGGTTTTATTCGGTCAAATTTTGCTTGGCGGCTTGAAGGACTTTTTCTAGCTTTTTGTTATTTTTACCGTCTTTTTCGAGATATAGTCGCTGTTGTTCTTTTAGGGCTTTAAAAATTTGCGCTCGCTCTTCGCCGCTTGTTATTTCAAGCAGTGCTTGCGCCCAGTTAGCAGGGCAACCAAAGCCGTATTCGCCTATGCCAACAAGAGTTTTTTGCATTCGCTTGGCGTCATAGTTTAGATTGTGAATGGGGTAGGTCGAGATGATTTTTAGCGTTTCTCGCTCCGTATTTTTAAAATTTCTTTGATCTGATCGTTTGTGTAGCGATTTGACTTGCGCGAGTTTGCTTTTTGCATATTCGTTTTAATCTATCTTTTCTTCAACATATTTTGCTAGCTTTACGCCCTTATTTATCTCTGCAAAATATGATTTATTCACTATGGAACCATCCGGAGATTTTGCATACTTGATGATTTCATTTGCACTTATTTTATTTGATAATATTTGTTTGCTAAATCTTATACCAAACAAATGTATCATGGCTACTCTTTCGCCGTCTTTCGCCGTAAAATACATATTTGCCAGTTCTTTTCCTAGCTCTTGTGCAGTCATAAATTCCTTTGATGGAATTTTGGGATAAATTTGGGCGAGAAATCGCCCAAATTTATGAATTTTTATCTCTTCGGCGTTACTAGCATATTGACATAGCGGCCTTCTAGCAGCGGCTCTTTATCGCGGTCGGAGACGTCTTTTACCATCTCCCAGACCTTTTGCAGCATCGCGACGCCGGCTTCGGGATTGCTCATCTCGCGGCCTTTTAGAAATACGCGAAATTTGACGTGTTTGCCCTCTTCTAGAAACTCAAGCGCGTGCTTGACTTTATAGTTGATGTCGTTTTGAGCGATTTTGACGGAGAGTTTGATCTCTTTTACTTCGATCGTTTTTTGCTTTTTCTTGGCCTCTTTTTGCTTTTTTTCCTGCTGGTAGCGGAATTTGCCGTAGTCCATTATTTTGCAAACGGGAGGTTTAGCGTCAGGCGCGATTAGCACCAGATCAAGCCCCATTTTCTCGGCGATTTTCAAGGCCTCTACTCTTGGGATGACGCCGTATGTGGTGCCGTCGTCCCCCACGCATCTTACTTCGCTCGCTCTGATATCTTCGTTGAGCAACACTTCGTTTTCTTTAGCCAATTAGTTTTTTCCTTTAAGTTGAAATTTGTTGATTATATCCAAAAATATTGTGTTTTTATTGTATTTTTCGTAGAAATTTATTGCGCTGTGACAATTTTTGCAGATTTTGGTAAGAGCCAGGCTTAGCATAAAGCCTCACCTAGCTCAAATTTAGCGGATTTTGGTCCGTATTTCAAAAAGTTACCTCGGCGAGTTTTGATTTTAGTAGCTCGACGAATTCATCCAGTTTCATATCTTTTTGCTCCCTAGTCGTGCGGTCGCGCAGAGCGATAGCGCTATTTGCCACTTCGTTGTCGCCCAGCACCGCGATCATCGGCACGCGTTGTTTTTCAGCGGTGCGGATGCGTTTGTTTAGGCTCTCGTTTTTGCTTGCGATCTCGCTATCCACGCCGATTTTGCGTAGTTCTTTGGCGACGATTTTAGCGTAGTCTAGGTGTGCGTCGCTAATCGGCACGATGACTACTTGCGTAGGCGCTACGAAAAACGGTAGCTCGCCGCCCGTGTGCTCGATCAAAATGCCGATAAACCTCTCAAAGCTTCCTAGTAGCGCACGGTGAAGCATAACCGGTTGCTGGCGCTCGTTATTTGCGTCGATGTAGCCTAGGTCAAAGCGCTCAGGTAGGTTGAAATCTACCTGGATCGTGCCGCACTGCCATTTTCGTTTTAGTGCGTCAGTGATTTTGATGTCGATTTTTGGGCCGTAGAATGCGCCGCCGCCCTCGTCGATACCGTACTTAAAGCCGTTTTCATCAAGTGCTTCTTTTAGCGCCTTGGTCGCCGTTTCCCAAATTTCATCCCCGCCGATAGCTTTTGCAGGCTTGGTCGAAATTTCCATTTCGTAGTGGAAGCCGAAATTTTCCATTATTTTGCCGGCAAATTTTAAAATTTCTAGGATATT
Source organism: uncultured Campylobacter sp. (assembly GCA_937896205.1). Taxonomy (GTDB): domain Bacteria; phylum Campylobacterota; class Campylobacteria; order Campylobacterales; family Campylobacteraceae; genus Campylobacter_A. The sequence continues at coordinate 7,187 of CALBNA010000268.1, forward strand.
TTCTTTGATTTGGCTTGGCATACAAAAGATGTGCGAGTCGTCCTGGGCAAATTCGCGCACCCTGAAAAGTCCGTGTAAAACGCCGCTTTTTTCGTGGCGATGCACGACGCCGTATTCGAAAAATTTAAGCGGCAAATCGCGGTACGAGCGGATGTCTGACTGATAAACCTTGATGTGGCCGACGCAGTTCATCGGCTTTATGCCGTATTCTGCCTCGTCGATCGTCGTAAAGTACATATTTTCTTTATAGTTTGCATAGTGACCGCTCTTTTTCCACACGTCGGCTTTTAGTAGCTCTGGTCCGCGCACTGGCTCGTAGCCGCGGTCGCGGTGAGCTTTGTATAAAATTTGCTCTAGTTTTGATCTCAAGCGTCCGCCGTTTGGTAGCCAGATCGGTAAGCCACCACCCACTTCTTCATCAAAAGTAAATAGCTTCATCTCTGTACCAAGTTTTCTATGGTCACGCTTTTTAGCCTCTTCGATTATGCGGATATGCTCTTTTAAACTCTCTTTATCTGCATAAGCTGTGCCATAAATTCTAGTTAGCATCTCACGGCTCTCATCGCCGCCAAGATAAGCCCCAGCTACGCGTGTTAGTTTGAAAAATTTTAAAAATTTGGTATTTGGTACGTGTGGTCCGCGGCAAAGATCCTCAAAATCGCCTTGCGAATAGCTGCTAACTTCACCATCTGGGATTCTTTTTAAGACCTCTTGTTTTAGGTCGTCATCTTTAAATTTATCGCTCATATTAGCTTTGGTTGAGCAGGTTTTGATGATATCAATTTTCTTCTCAGCAAGCTCTTTCATTTTTTCTTCGATCGCTGCTAGATCGCTCTCGCCTAGCTTCGTGCCCTCATCATCAACTCTAAAATCATAATAAAATCCATCTTCTACGTTTGGTCCGACAAAAAATTTCGCCTTTGGATAGAGTGATTTGATAGCTTGTGCCATGAGGTGTGCACAGGAGTGTCTGATAACGTGTAGCGCCTCTTTTGAGTTGTCAAAATAGATAGGCTCAGCACTACTCTCACGCCCTGCAATACTTTGAGTATCGACTAT
>CALBNA010000269.1 GCA_937896205.1 uncultured Campylobacter sp.
ATGCTAAATTTATGCTCTCAGGCAAGATTTTATCTTTAGTCGCAGGCGCGCCCCGCCCGTTTGACAAATTTTGATCGTTTTTTTCTTCAGCTTTAGCTTTTTCGTCGCCGATTTTTACTTTACCTTTAGCTTCCGCCTCGTCAAAAAGCGCCTTGATATCGGTCAAATTTGCTCTAGAGTGCACACCTGAGGCGGCTTGCGCGTCTTTTATGGTGACTTTTTCAGAGCTGTTTGAGGCCGAAAGGCTTGGTTTGTGGCTTAAATTTTGCTTTTGCTCGGGCTCGCTTTTGTCGCCGAAATACCGCTCGATTTTAGCGATCAGCGCGTTATCACTTTTGACTTTTACCCTGACGTCTAGCAGATAAAACGCCCCAACAAGCAAGATACAGGCGATGAGAAAAGCGGAAAGTAGCAACTTTAGGCCGCCGCGCGAGCGCCCCTTTTTGGAGCGCCTTTTCGCGGCTTTTTTTCTAGGTTTCGAGTTCAATTAGTTTTTGCTTTGATCGATGAGTTTGCCAGCACTTATCCAAGGCATCATGGAGCGTAGTTTTTTGCCGGTTTGATTTAGCAAGCTTCTCTCGGCGATGCCGCGCTCTGCGTTCATGCGCACGTATCCGGCCTTGCGCTCGAGGATGAAGTCTTTTGCGAATTTACCGTTTTGGATCTCTTTTAGGATTTCTTTCATCGCTTTTTTGCTATCTTCGCCGATGACGCGCGGACCGCTCACGTAGTCGCCGTATTCTGCGGTGTTTGAGATAGAGTAGCGCATATCGGCCATGCCGCCTTGATACATTAGATCGACGATTAGTTTTAGCTCGTGCAAGCACTCAAAATACGCCATCTCAGGCTCATATCCGGCATCTACCAGCGTCTCAAAGCCCGCGTTTACCAGCGCGCAAAGCCCGCCGCAAAGTACAGCCTGCTCGCCGAAAAGATCGGTTTCAGTCTCGTCTTTAAATGTAGTTTCTATGATACCAGTTCTGCCGCCGCCGATCGCGCTAGCATAGCTTAGAGCTAGCTCTTTAGCCTTTCCGCTTGCGTTTTGCTCTACGGCGATTAGATCAGGGATGCCGCCGCCTCGGACAAATTCGCTTCTTACCGTATGGCCCGGCGCTTTTGGAGCGATCATGATGACGTCGATACCTTCGGGAGCTTTTATCTGTCCAAAATGTACGTTAAAGCCGTGTCCAAAAGCTATCGCGTCGCCTTCGTTTAAATTTGGCCTTATATCTCGCTCGAAAATTTCAGCTTGAAGCTCATCCGGAGTCAGTATCATTATGACGTTTGCGGCCTTTGCGGCTTCGGCTACGGTTTTTACCTCAAATCCCTTTGCTTCGGCTTTAGCCCAGCTTTTACCGCCCTTTGCCAGGCCTACGATCACCTTTACGCCGCTATCGCGCAAATTTTCAGCATGCGCGTGTCCTTGCGAACCAAAACCTATCATCGCCACGGTTTTGCTTCTAATCAAGCTTAAATCGCAATCTTTGTCATAGTAAATACTTACTGCCATATTCTCTCCTTTTAAAAAATTTGCGAGATTATACTATTTAGTCGCTAAAATAAGCTTAACGTATGTATTTAAGTTTTTTAAAAAGCCTTTTAGTGTAGAATTGTCACTTACGAAATCTCGATGCAAAGTGTAAAAAATGAATGAATCAATTTATAAACATATAAAGGCTCTTCCGCCGCTTGACGATACGATAATAAAAATTCAAACCGTTTGCTCAGACGAAAATAGTTCGCTTAACGATCTATCTCAAATAGTCGAAAAAGACCCGATGTTAACGGCAAATATACTACGCTCGGCAAACTCCCCTCTTTATGGATTTAGCAGAGAGATTACTACGATATCAAGAGCGGTTACGCTGTTTGGCATGGCGACCATACGCGGATTTGCTCTATCGAGCGCGGTTAAAAAAAGCTTTAAGATAAATTTAGATCCATACGGTATCACTAGTCAAGATTTTTTAAATATTTCTATAATGCAAAATGCTCTAATGTATAACTGGTATTCAAAAATCAACGCTAGCGAGCTTACTGTTTTAAGCCCTGCCTCGTTTATGCTAGAAGTGGGTAAAATCGTCATCTCAAACGAGCTAAACGAAACAGGCAAAGCCGATGACTTTAAGTCAAAATTAAAAAATATTTCAAGCCCTTTTGATTTATCTGAGCTAGAAAACGAGATCGTCGGCATCTCTAACGAAACCGTAACGGCTAAAATTTTCGAACAATGGAATCTTGAGCCTGAGCTTGTCGACGCGATTTTGTATTCAAACAACCCAGACGATGCACCTGAACACATAAAAAGCTACTCAAAAGCACTTAAAGTCGTAAAAAATGCTGTCAATATCTTTAACCAGCTAAACGACGACAATCTGCAAAACACGCTAATGTACCTCGACGAATACGGCTTTGCGCAAGATAAATTCCTCGAAGCCGTCGCAAAAGTCAAAGCGAATTTGTGAAAGATTTTTTAACCAAACTACTTGACGGAGTGAGCGAAAAGGAAGTCGCCTCCTCCGATAAAGAAATCCTACGAAATTTACTAAATTTAAACGCCGTAAGCCACCACAAAGACCGTTACTACCTAAATAACGGCTTTGTTTGCGGCAAGCTAGATATAAGTGCAAACGGCACGGGTTTTTTGGCGCCCTACGATAAACGCTTTAAGCAAGATATAATAATAGAAAATAAAAATTTAAACGCCTCACACTACGGCGATATCGTGCTGGCAAAACTCCTGCCGCTAAAGAAAAAACGCCAAAGCGCCAAGGTCGTGATGACGCTAAAACTCGCCAACGAAACAAGCGTAGTCTACACCAAACAAATAGGCTCTGTAATCCTTGGCGTAAACGTAAAAACAGCGCTTAGCTCGCCGCTAAAGGCCTCGCAAAAATCGCTAAAAATGCTGCCGCCCGGCACTCTACTAAAAATCGGCAACATAAATAACGAAATAGTCGAAGTTATCGGCAACATAAACGACCCGCTCAGCGACGAAAAAATCTCGCTCGCCGTATTTAACAAAAATGACGAATTTAACGAGGAATGCGAATCCGAAGCGATCGCATGGGGCGACGAGGTCGATCCCCTGATGTACCCGCAGCGAGCGGATTTGCGGGATTTGCCATTTTGCACGATAGATCCCGTCGATGCCAAAGACTTTGACGACGCGATATATTTTGACGAGAAAAAGCGCGAAATTTACGTCGCGATCGCAGACGTCAGCGAATACGTCACGCCCTACTCTCCGATAGATGCAGAAGCCAAAACGCGCGGATTTTCTATATAT
>CALBNA010000270.1 GCA_937896205.1 uncultured Campylobacter sp.
TTTGCAGCAGCTAATTCATTAGAACGAATTTTTACAGCTTTTATTAGTTTTGGTAGCCGTGATAATCATCATAGCCAAACCGCAAAAAGAAAAGATTGCATTCGGTTTAGTCGTGGTTGCATGGCTGTTTATGGCTTACCTATACGTAGGGCATAAGTCAGGCAATCTGCTCACGGCTATAAACCTATAAGGAGCGCGGCATGAACGAAATCAAAAAAGCAAAATTTTTCTATGCGCTCATGTGCCTGGCTGGATTTTTGATTATCCTTTTGCCGGTAGGTATAGCAAACCTGATCTTTGGCTATGTGCTAAAAGATAGCCCGTGCACGTTATGCTGGGGGCAGCGCGAGGCCATGATTTTTATCGGCGTGATGGCTCTTTTTATCGTTAGATACGGACTAAAGGCTAAATACTTAGCTATGCTGCTCGTGATGACGGGCTTTGGTCTGTGGCAGTCCTTTGCGCACTTCGGTATCCATGCGCACAGAGATCTCGATCAGGGTTTTGGGCTCGCGGTTTTCGGTATCCATACTTATTTTTGGGCCGAGGTGGTGTTTTGGGCGGTCGTGGTGCTGCTAGGGGTTATATTTTTCTTTGCGCCTAAATTTAGCGCTTTTGATGAGGAAATGGGCGGAGAGACGATCAGAAAATTCGGCTCTTTTACTCGCTCGACCTTTATCGTTTGCGCATTTATAATCGCCTCAAACGTATTTCAAGCTTTCGTTAGCACGGGCATTCCGCCTTATTACGGACAGGGCGATCCGGTGCGCTTTACGCTTGATCCGAAATATATCATCTGGGACGATAGCGGCTACAAAAACCACTGGAAAAAAGTATCGTTTTTGGGCAAAAGAGACGTCGCGGCGCCTGATTACGCCTTTGCCCCGGCCGGCGAGAAGCTGGGAGTGAAATTTGACAACGATCCAAATAACGCTCCGCTAAAGGCCGACGAGAGCCTAAATATCGCGTCTAAAAAAGAGATCGATTTTGCTAAGCCTATAAATTCTCTTGATTTTATAAACGGCGAATTCGTCGCTAGCTCGAAATGGGAAGTCTTTTTCATGGATGAAAATTTCAAGGTCGCGAGCGATTTTGAGATCGATCCGTACTTTTCGGCGACGGTCGATCCGATCATCGGCGTGATACCGTTTATGGGTGATAAATACATGCTCATGGGCTCAAACAAGACGCTTTTGAGATTTGCAAAAAATCCTAAGGCGGACGAGGCGCTACAGTATGCCGACTTTATGCGCGGTAATGATAAATTTGAAGGGCAAGGCAAAGGACTTGGACGCGGCAGAATCGACACCGTCAGAGCTAAATTTAACCACGTAGCAAGCATCGCTACCGATGGGACGTATTTTTATCTAGCCACCGTACCTAACAACAAAGACGCGCAGAAGTTCGTCATATCTAAAATTTTACTGAGCGACCGTACGCTTTCGGGCGAATTTACGCCAAAAGCCGCACTCAAAGATGGCAAGAGCCTGGGCGATCTTTACGTCACGTCGATGGCTTACAAAGACGGCCTGCTCTACGCGCTTAGCAAAAATCATAACGTTATCGCGATCATCGATCCAAAAAACGAGGAGATCGTAAAGACGCTTGCTTATCCGAGCGAGATAACAAACGCTAGAAGTATATTCTTTAAAGACGGCGCGATGAATATTTTATCCTATCAGGACGGCAAAAATACGCTTTATCAGCTAAACTAAATTTGGCTGTAAAGTTAAGCGTTTCGGGGCGATTTTTACGATGGATCGCTCCGTCTCCGTTACAGCGTCTGTGCTTAAATTTTTAGCGTAAAAATCCTAGCGTTAGGCGTTAAATTTATCAAATCCAGGCCATTTCTCGCCAAAACTCAAGCGCTTTATCATCGCTAGCTTGGACAAATTTAGCTATTTCTTCCGCGCTCGGTACGCCCTTTTTGCTCAGTCGCGCGATACCGATACTAGCAAGCGCTCTAAAAAATCTCTCGAAATCGCTCGCAACGCGCCTACCGTAAAGCTCTTCGTCCCCGAGCAGCCACGCATAAATCGCACCGTCCGCGCAATCAATCAGAAATATCCACGGATCGCCCACGGCAAAAACTATCAAATTTGCAGGACGCATATCGCCGTGCCACCATTTGCCGCCGTATTCGTCGGTGCTGTTTAGCCGCACTAGCTCGCTAGCGTAGTCGCCGCCGGCGCCAAAGCATACGTTGCAAACCTCAAATTCGCCAAAGTCAAATTTGCAAACTAGCCGCGAGAGCGCAAGCGGAAATTTGACGCCTAGAGCTTCTTGCGCATTTTCTAGCGCCCGCGTGGACACGTCGGCATCGCTTTGTGCTAGCAGCCTCATGCCCGTTATGCCCTCTTGCTCCAGAGGCAGGTAGATCTCGTCTAGCTCGCGAGCGATCTCGTCTAGCTTTAAAAACATATTTTTCTCCGCTTTTAGTTTATCTGAGATTTTTTGTTTCGGTTTTTATGATTTCGCCGTTTTCGCCGTAAAATTTCGTGGTCGCCGTGCCCGCTTTTGCATCGGTTACGACCTCTTTTACGAGCTCGCCTTTTTCGTTAAATTCTTTTTGTATTTTAACCGCTTCGCTAAGCGGCTTGCCGAGCGATAGGCGCTGGTCTATCACACTTTTTAGCTTGCCGCTCGGGTAGAAAAACTCAAAATACGCAGACTCGCCGCCTATCTGGTATGCGCGACTGTGCAGGCGCCCGCTCTCGTCGTATTTTTCAAAAGTCGTTTCCTTTTTGCCCGTTCGGACGCTGGTAAATTCCTTATACGATGGCTTGCCGTCCCTGCGGTATTCGGCTATGTTGTTTTCGACGAAAAAGCCTAAATTTGCGTCGAAGCGTTTGGTTTTTTGGTATAGTTTTAGCGCCTCGCCCGCGTCAAAAAGTTCTAGTAGCTCCTTTTCTAGTCCGCCCCACAGGCATCTCTCGGCCGTGAACGCAGCCGCTTCTCGGTGCTCTTTTGAGTAGACCTCTAGCAGCACCCAGCGCTCGTTTTTGCGGACGACGAACGAGATTTTTAGCTTCGTGGATGGGTCGTCCGGGATCTTGCGCTTGTACTTTTCATCCGTTTCGTAGATGACGTAGCGATTTAGCTGCGTGCCGCTCGCGTCTAGCCGGGTGATGTAGAGTCTGTTGCGTATTTTGCCGTTTTCGTCTTTTTCGCCGTTGCGCAGGTCGTACTTAAAAAATATCTCATAAATGGCGATTTGTTTGTCGTTTTGCTGCTCGGGTGCGTATTTGCCGCCTGCTTGCAGTGAGGTCGCGCAGGTCAAAACGATAAAAAGCTTTAATAAATTTTTCATCTATCTTCGGAAAAAAGTACTCAAGGCCTTTTCTTAAAATAT
>CALBNA010000271.1 GCA_937896205.1 uncultured Campylobacter sp.
TCGGCAGCGTCAGATGTGTATAAGAGACAGGAGTAGCTTATTTTGAGCGCGCAGGACGCGGATTTGCTCTTTTAGCTCGTCCTCGTCGCCTAAAATAGGCGCGTCCGTATAGTTCGCGTCTAAATTTTTAGCATATTTTTCCTGCGGCAAAGCTTGACTTAGGATAGCCGAATTTGTCTCGCCCGTACCGCCTACGCTCTCGTTTTTAGGCGCTTCTTCGACGTTCATTATCTGCACGGCGAGTTCCGTAGACTTTGTAGACGGTTTCGTAAACTCGAAATACAAATAATATCCGCCCAGCGTGAGCAAACAACCGCAGATAAAAAATAAGACTAAATTTAACGCTCTCAACTCTATTTTTCCTTGATGTCTTGGACTACCTTATGCGCGTGATTTAGCGCGAGCACGATCGAGCCGCCGTTTTTTAGCACGATGTCGCCGCCGATATATAGCCCGCCGACGCTACTTTCATAGTGCTCGTTTACGACCGGATCTTTATCTGCGTCAAGCTCTACTCCGCATTTTTGCAGAAAATCCACCGGAGTCGAGCCGCCGATGGCGTAAACAACCCTGTCGTAGACTCTGATTTTTCCGTTTGAAAAGTGCACCCTCACGCGTCCGGATTCGTTTTCGATCTCGGTGATATCGTGGTTTAGTCGCACTTTTAGCTTATTTGCTTTTTCTAGTTCCCATAGCGCCGTTACGTTTACGTCGTTTACGCGGCTAAATTTATCCTTGCGGTACGCCAGCGTAGTTTTGTTGTATTGGCATAGCTCGATAGCGTACTCTACGGCCGAGTTTCCGCCGCCTACTACGAGGACTTTTTCGCCGCTAGAACAGGAGTTTAGGTTAAAATTTATAACGTTATTTAGCGAAGGCGGGATCTTGTAATCAGGCTTGTTCGGGCGCCCCATTTTGCCGATACTTATCATCACGTTTTTGGCTTGATAGTCGCCCTTTGCGGTGTGCACGAAAAACAAACCGTCCTTTTTCTTTACGCTTTCGACCTCAGAGTTAAACACGGCCTCGATCTTTTCCTCGTCTAGCAGCTTATCAAAATAATCAAGCGTGCTCTCCTTAGTGCCGTCTTCAAAGGACACGATGCCGTGGATGGTGCTATCCTGGCCTTTATACTCCTTATCCACGCGCTTATTGTCTTTGTAAAATTTTCTTATAGTTTGGCTGTGGTTGTCGCCCTTTTCGAGAAGCAAAACTTTTTTTAATCCATTGGCTCTCGCCTCTACGACGGTCGCGATGCCGCAAGGACCGCCGCCTATCACGATAATGTCGTAAACATCGCTCATTGTTTCTCTCCGATTTGATAATTTTTCATTAATGTAGCGAAAATTGTATTAAATTTTAAGAAATTCGCGAAATTTGGGGTAAATTTAATTTAAAAGCAACAAAAGCGGTCAAATTTGAAAGGCAAAAGGCGAGCGTGAGCAAATTCGACTCGTTTAAATTCCGTAAATTTACGAGTCAAATTTGAGCTTTGTTAAATTTGACCGATTTAACGACGTCAAATTTAAAGGGCGCAAATTTCATCAAATTTACGCCTGGTAAAGCTAAATTTTCTTTAAAAACTCAGCGATTAAAAACGCTAGTTCTAGCGACTGATCGGCATTTAAGCGCGGGTCGCACTGCGTCTCGTATCTGTGCGCGAGATCATCCTCGTTTAGTTTAAACGATCCGCCCGTACACTCGGTCACGTCCTGCCCCGTCATCTCTAGATGCACGCCGCCCGCATGCGTACCTTCTGCTCTATGTATTTCAAAAAAGCTCTGCACTTCGGCTAGGATTTTGTCAAATTCGCGTGTTTTGTAGCCGTTTGCGGCTTTTATAGTGTTGCCGTGCATCGGATCGATGCTGTAGACGATATTTAGGCCTTCGCGTTTTACTTCGCGTAGGATTTTAGGTAGCCGCTCGCCGATTTTATCCGCGCCCATTCTGATTATTACGTTTAGTCTGCCCGCTTCGTTTTTAGGATTTAGCGCGTTTGCGAGCGCGATGACGTCCTGTGCGGTTGCGTTTGGTCCGATTTTGACACCTAGAGGATTGTGTACGCCACTTAGAAAATGCACGTGAGCGTCTTTTACGCCGCGAGTGCGCTCGCCGATCCAGAGCATATGCGCCGAGCAGTCGTACCAGTCGCCGGTGAGGCTATCCTCTCTAGTGAGTGCCTCCTCGTACGGCAGCAAAAGCGCCTCGTGCGAGGTGTAGACCTTGGTTTCGCTAAGTGCGGGAGTATTTGAGGCGTTTATACCGCAAGCTCCCATAAACGCTAGAGTTTGGCTCAGCTGCCTGGCTAGCTCGCCGTATTTGGCGTCAAGCTCGGGCTTTTTGATAAAGCCAAGATTCCAGCGATTTACCTCGTGCAGGTCGGCTAGACCGCCGCGAGAAAAGGCACGAAGCAGGTTCATCGTGGATGCGCTCTGATAGTACGCCTCGATCATGCGGTTTGGATCGGGCACGCGAGCCTCGGCATTAAATTCAAAGCCGTTTATGATGTCGCCGCGGTAGCTCGGTAGCTTTACGCCGCCTTGGTCCTCGTAGTCCGAGCTTCTAGGCTTTGCAAACTGCCCCGCCACGCGCCCTACTTTTACGACGGGGCAGCGTCCGGCAAACGTCAAAACGATCGCCATTTGCAGCATCACTTTAAACATATCTCTGATATTTACGGCGTTAAAATTTGAAAAACTCTCCGCGCAGTCGCCGCCTTGGAGCAAAAACGCCTCGCCATTACAAACTTTAGCTAAATCTTGTTTTAGGTTTCTAGCCTCGCCGGCAAAAACTAGTGGCGGCATCGTCTTTAGCTTATCCTCAGCCTTTTTTAGCAAGACTTCGTCGGGGTAGCTAGGCTGCTGTAAGATATTAAATTTTCTCCACGAATCTCTGCTCCACATCTTTAAACCTTTTTTAAAAATAACGCCGATTTTAGCTAAAAGAACTTTTATTACAGATAAAATTTCAAATTTTAGCTTCAAATTCGCATTTTTTCGCCGCATAAGCTTTACTTAACGACAAATAAATATAATTTCGCCAAAAAAGCGGAATAATGAAGGACAAAAATCAAACCAAAATCGGCTTCATCTATGGCCTGTCGGTCTTTATAATCTGGGGTGTTTTTCCTATTTATTTCAAGCAACTCAGCGCGCTTTCGGCTACCGAGATAGTCGCTCACCGCATCCTTTGGTCGGTGCTACTTTTATTTTTACTGCTCAAATT
>CALBNA010000272.1 GCA_937896205.1 uncultured Campylobacter sp.
GTTTAGAGACCGCTCTTAAAACAAAACGGCGTAAAAGCTTTTACCTTTTTAGCGCCGTTTTTCAAAACAAAAAAGGAATGATAATGCAATTTTCAAAAATACTTCTTGGCGCGCTTCTAGCTAGCGGCCTGTATGCTAGCGACAAAATCATCACCGTAGGCGCATCTCCCGTGCCTCACGCAGAGATTTTAGAAGAGGTCGTAAAGCCCATCCTGGAAAAAGAAGGCTACAAGCTCGAGGTTAAAATCTTTAACGACTACGTGATCCCAAACCTCGCCGTCGAAAACGGCGAACTCGACGCCAACTACTTCCAAGGCCTGCCGTATATGAAGTCGTTTAACAAAGACAAAGGCACTCACATCGTGCCGACCGTTGGCGTACACGTCGAGCCTATGGGCGTGTATTCTAAAAAGATAAAAAGCCTAAACGAGCTAAAAGACGGCGATATCATCGCTATTTCAAATAATGCCGCAGACTCGACGCGCTCGATAAATTTGCTCGAAAAAGCCGGCATAATCAAAGCCAAAGAGGGTGAATACAAATCCCCGCTCGATATCATAGAAAATCCGAAAAATCTCAAATTTAAAGAGATGGAGTCCGCGCAGACGCCCCGCTCTCTCGATGACGTCGCGCTAGCGTTTATCAACGTAAACTACGCCCTAGACGTCGGCCTCCAACCAACCAAAGACGCGCTGATCCTCGAGGGTAAAGATAGCCCGTACACCAACTACGTAGCGACCAAGGCCGGCAACGAAAACAACCCGAAAATCAAGGCTCTAGATAAAGCGATACTAACTCCCGAGGTTAGAGATTTTATCGTCAAGCGCTACCAAGGTGCGGTGATACCGAGCTTCTGATCGCGTCAAATTTGACTGATTTGCCATCGTAAAATTTAGCTTTAAAATCGAGACAAGCGTTTTTGCTTAAATTTTACGGCTCAAATTTGAAAAACCGAAAATAGTAGAGAAAAAATCTCTAACAAATAAAACGGCGTAAAAGCTTTTACCTTTTTA
>CALBNA010000273.1 GCA_937896205.1 uncultured Campylobacter sp.
GGCCTTTTGCAAAAAGCTAACCTAAATTTAACTGTATTTTCAACTAAAAAAAACTAAAATACAAACCAAATTTACAATATAGAAAGTTGCAAGATGGATTTAGGTAGCCTCGTCGGTTGGATAGTTATTATGGTGCTTTTGCTAGGTTCCATGCAGATGGGCGTCGGAATCGGAGCTTACATCGATATTCCCTCTGTTTTGATCGTTTTCGGCGGTACGATTTGTGCGCTGATGATCGGCTTTAAGATGGAGCAGATAAAAAAGCTAGGCACGTTTTACGGCATCGCGGTAAAACCAAAAACCTATAATCTCCCAGAAATCGTAAAAAAAATGGTCGAGTACTCCACAAAAGCCCGCCGCGACGGTATCCTGGCGCTTGAGAGCGATGCAAATAACGAAACCGACCCGTTTCTAAAAAAAGGCCTATCTATGGCGGTTGACGGCAACGAACCAGACGCCATTAGAACGCTGCTTGAAATAGATATGGAGCAGGCTAGCTCTAGACACGGCGATAATATCAAAATTTTCGAGCAAATCGCGGGTTTTGCGGGCTCGATGGGTATGATCGGTACGCTCATCGGTCTGGTCGCGATGCTCATGAACATGTCCGATCCTTCGGCTATCGGTCCGTCGATGGCGGTCGCGCTCATCACGACGCTTTACGGCGCGATGATAGGAAACATCCTTGGCTCGCCCGTGGCAAACATCCTAAGTATCCGCGATAAGGACGAAGGTACGGCAAAAGTGCTGATGTTAGAGGGCATAATGGCGATCCAAGCCGGCGACAACCCTAGGACGCTTGAAATGAAGCTACTATCGTTTTTACCGCCCAAAGACCGCGTCAGTCAGTTTGATAAGTAGAAAAAATGGCTAAAAAGTTAATCGATCCGGGCGACTGCCCCAAATGCTTACCCGAGTGGCTCGCTGCTTTTGGCGACTTGATGTCGCTGTTGCTTTGCTTTTTCGTACTGCTTCTTTCTATGAGTACGATGGACGCAAAGAAGCTAGAAGCTGCAATCGGCTCGCTAAGCGGAGCGCTAGGCGTACTTGAGGGCGGCACGAAACCCGACGTCAGCGCCGAACAAAACCAAGACGACCACGCCACCTCAAACAAAGAGCGCACGGGCGTGAAGTCGAATTTCGAGCAGACGCTGCGCTCTATCAACGAGCTTTTGCACGCTAGCGGCTCGCCTGAGGTTACGTTTGAGGAGAGTGAGAGCGGATTTGTGATTAGGCTGCCCGCAAATTTACTCTTTGCAAAAGACAGCGCCCAGCTGCAAAACGACGACGCGCTGCTGTTTTTAAAACGTATCGCGATGGTGATAGCAAAGTTGCCGCCAGACGTCGTAGCAAACGTGATCGGACACACCGATAGCGAGCAGCCGGCGTCTACCGAGTTTAAAGACAACTGGCAGCTATCGTCGGCTAGAGCTATCAGCGTAGTTAGCGAGCTCATCAAAGACGGCGTCGATCCTAAAAAGCTAACCGCATCAGCAAAGGCTGAATTTGAGCCGTTTGCGACGAATTTTACCGAGCAGGGCAGGGAGAAAAACCGCAGGGTCGAGATTCACTTCGTTTCGTTAAATTTAGACGACAAAGCCAAAACACAAAAAAGCATACTGGACGCGCAGGAGTAAATTTGAAAAAACTGACGTTTTTGCTGTTTTTTATATTTGCGGCGGTCGCGATCGGTGAGGATAATGTCACGATCCCGACCGTAAATCTCAGCCTAAGCGCGCCCACTACGCCAACCCAGTTAGTTAGCTCGCTAAACGTCCTACTGGTCCTCACAGTTCTCACGCTCGCTCCTTCGCTAGTTTTTATGATGACGAGCTTTTTGCGGCTCATTATCGTTTTTTCGTTTTTACGTCAAGCGATGGGTACGCAGCAGATGCCGCCTTCTACGGTGCTTATTAGCCTTGCGATGGTGCTTACGTTTTTTATCATGGAGCCTGTGGGCAAGCAAGCCTACGAAGCGGGCGTGAAGCCCTATCTAAGCGAGCAAATCGGCTACCAAGAGGCCTTTGAGCGCGGCGTGAAGCCGTTTCGCGAGTTTATGATAAAAAATACGCGCGAAAAGGATCTGGCGCTGTTTTTACGTATCAGAAACATGCCAAATCCGAAAAGCTTCGATGATATCCCGCTCACGGTCGTGATGAGCGCGTTTATGATCAGCGAGATGAAAACGGCATTTGAGATAGCGTTTTTGCTCTATCTGCCGTTTTTGGTCATCGATATGGTCGTTAGCTCCGTGCTTATGGCGATGGGTATGATGATGCTGCCACCGACGATGATTTCACTGCCTTTTAAGCTACTTATTTTCGTGCTCGTCGACGGGTGGAATTTGCTCGTCATGAATCTCGTTAAAAGCTTTCATTAGGTTTTTTGTCGCTATAATCTTAAAAAAGCTCCGCGCGCCGCTTAAATTTTCATTTTATTTTATCTACGGCGCCAGACTTCAGACGGCGCAAACCTGCTCAAATTTAGCCCGCGCCGCCCAGAGCTAATAGGGAAGGGTTTAGATGAAAAAAATTTATATATTTTTGAGTTTTTGCGTTTTTTTAAGCGGTTCGGAGGTTAAATTTGAAGGGAATTTGCCCGAGCTGATCTCGGCCGCGCAGAGTTCAAATTTAGCTCAAATCTCAAACTACGAACCGCAAAAAGCGCAGCTGCAAAAAGATGCCGTAAAGAGTGCATATATGCCAAGCCTTACGATCGACGGCGGATACAGCTTCTTAAGCGGCGATATAAACGTCCTGCGCCCGCAAAGAGCCGCTACGGCAAGGGCAATTTTGGAGCTTGCGGTTTATGACGGCGGCAAGCGCGAAGCCTTGCTAAGCTCGCTTTCGCACCTTAGCGCGGCTGAAATTTTAAAAAACGAGGATTATCAAAACCTGCTCGCATTTAACGCGACCAAGCTTTATTTTAGCTTTTTGTCGCTGGGTGAGCTCGCGACCGCAAAAGAAGGCGAGATAAACTATCTAAAAAACGCGCTAAATAGGCTGGAAAAATACTACCGCGCGGGACTTAGCGACGAGAGCGAGTATGAAGCTATAAACGCTAGATACGCCATGGCGCTAGCCGAACGCCTCGAAATCACGCAAAATCAAAACGAGATAAAAAATCAAATTTACGCGCTAACGGGCAGAGATATCGAGCCTGTGGCGGGCTCTAGGATCGCGTTTACAGACGACGACTCCACGCCGCAAAAAAGCGCAAAGCCAGAGCTTGAGGCGCTTAGTCTAAATTTCGCTGCGGCCTTGGAGGACGAAAAGATAACCGCATCCGAGACGAACCCGCAAATTTTCATCAAAAACACCTACACCTTTATGCGCACGCATTACGATAGAAACCTGCTGCCCGCGCAGTATAGAAGCGCGCTGGAGCCGTATTTTGACGACTTTTTTAAGCCGAATTTAAACACCAACGAGCTGATTTTGGGCTTTAGCTGGAAGGCGTTTGATTTTGGCGCGAACAAAAAGCAGCGCGAGATAAAGCGCATAAGCGCGCTGCAAGCGAAGTTAAATTTAGATCAAAAGCGCTTGCAAAATGAGCTAAATTTGACGAATATCAAAAACGACTTAAAGACGCTCGAGCAAAAGATCGCCGCGGGCGAAAGCGCGCTAAACTCGGCGCAAACCTCGCTAAATGCGGTTAGCAAAAAGTATGAAGCCGGGCTGCTTGGATACGTCGAGTTTTTAAACGCGACCGCGCAGAGCTTTAGCGCAGGCAGCGCGCTGGAGCTAAGCAAGAGTAAATTTGAGATCAAAAAGGCGGAGTATCTGTATGAACGCGGCGGCAAAATCGCCGAAAATATCGAAAAAACGGAGCGCAAATGAATAAAATTTTACTTTTTTTACTGAGCGCGGCGGTTGCGCTTTGCGCCCAGGATAGGATC
>CALBNA010000274.1 GCA_937896205.1 uncultured Campylobacter sp.
GATCAAATTTAGCAAATGAGTTAAAAGCGAAATTTAACAGCGCAAATTTGCCGTCAAATTTGACAAGCGCAGCAAATTTAACCGCAAGCCAAAGCTCAAATTTGACTCCAAATTTGAGCCCGAAACAGCAGAGCGGCGACTACGCCATCGATGTTAGAGGCCTCACCAAAAAATTCGGCAAAAAGATCATCACGGACGGCGTCGACATCAGAGTCAAAAAGGGCAGCGTGTGCGGATTTTTAGGCCCCAACGGTAGCGGCAAGACGACTACGATACGCATGCTTTGCGGCCTTTTAAAGCCAGACGGCGGTAGCGGCAGCTGTCTGGGGTATGATTTCCGCAGCCAAAGCGAAGCCATACGCCTAAAAACGGGCTATATGACGCAAAAATTCGGCTGGTACGACGACCTTAGCGTGAGGGAAAATTTAGAATTTATCGCTAGGCTTTTTGCGGTCAAAAACCAAAAAGCCACCGTAAATCAAATCCTAGATCGCCTAAACCTCGCCCCGCGTCAAAACCACCTAGCAGGCAGTTTATCTGGCGGCTGGAAACAGCGGCTCGCACTTGCGATGTGCCTCGTGCACGGCCCGGAGCTGCTTTTGCTCGACGAGCCGACGGCGGGCGTAGATCCAAAGGCTAGGCGCGAGTTTTGGGATATCATCCACGAACTAGCCCAGGACGGCATCACGGTGCTAGTCTCCACGCACTACATGGATGAGGCCGAGCGCTGCCACGAGCTCATCTATATCGCCTACGGCAAGATCCTAGCCCGCGGCACGCAGTCAGACATCATCGCCGGCTACGATCTAAATGTCTGGCAGCTAAGCGGAGATAGAGCGGGCGAAGCGGCGTCGCTGCTAGCCTCAAACGCCGCGCTTAGCGTTTCGGCTTTCGGTAACGGCTATCACGTCACGGCAAAGGACGAGGCCGCGCTACAAGATGCGGTTAAAAGCCTAGAAATACCGTGGGACGAGCTAAGCCTAAAACCGATAAAAGCGAGCCTAGAGGATGTTTTCATCCACCTGTTAGAGCTTTATAAAGACGAGCGATTTTAGGAGCGGCGATGAAATTTATCTCGTTTTCTCGAACCGCGGCGATGATCGTAAAGGAATTTCGTCAAATTTTAAGAGACCGCGCGACGCTAGCTATGATCATCGCGATGCCGCTGATGCTGATGCTGCTTTTTGGTTACGCGATAAACAACAACCCGCGCCACCTGCCCTCAGCCGTAGTGATCGCAGATGGCGGCGGCAAGCTCACCCGCTCGCTAGTTAGCGCGATGAAAAATACGGAGTTTTTCGACGTCAAACACGTCGGTGCGGACGCGGACAGAGCCGAAGCCATGATGCAAAGCGGCGAGGCGCAGTTTATTATATATTTTCCGCCAAATTTAGAACGCGACCTCATGCGAGGCCAAACGCCTAAAATTTTAATCGCCACCGACGCCACCGATCCATCGGCAAACTCGGGCGCCGCGGCCGCACTGCAAATAGCATTTGAGCAAGCTCTAACTAGAGACAAGCCCGGCTACGCGCAGCCTAGAGCCGAATTTGAACTACGCGCGCACTCCCGCTACAACCCGGAGCTACTCACGCGCTATCAGATCATCCCAGGGCTCATGGGTATCTTGCTCACGCTAACGACGATCCTACTAACGAGCATATCGGTAACGAGGGAGTTTGAGCGCGGCACGATGGAAAATCTCCTAGCCGCTCCTCTGCGCCCGGCCGAGGTGATGATAGGCAAAATTTTACCCTACCTACTCATAGCCTATCTGCAAGTAGGCGCGCTTTTGCTTATAGCTAGGCTGCTGTTTGGACTGCCCGCTATCGGCGACTGGGCCGCGCTTTTTACGGCTTGCACTCTGCTAATGCTTGCAAATTTGGGCGTGGGATTTACATTTAGCACGCTAGCTCGCAGCCAACTACAGGCGATGCAGATGACTTATTTTTTCTTTTTGCCTTCGATGCTGCTTTCGGGATTTATGTTTCCTTTTTACGGGATGCCGGCGTGGGCGCGATTTATCGGCGAGTGCTTTCCGCTGACGCATTTTTTGCGTATCATTAGAGGCGTATGGCTAAAAAGCGCCCAGCTTAGCGATTTTTACTACGATCTGGCCGTGATTTTGGCGTTTTTATGCGTTAGCACGGCCATATCGCTCGCTAGGTATAAAAGGACGCTAGATTAGCCTACTCAGGATCGTCGCTAAACTCGTTATCTCTAAAAATTTTATAAAAATCGATAAACCAAAGCGCAAACGCTACGGCAATGAGAGTTGCCGGTAGGTGGATATAAAACCCACTCCAAACGTAAGCCAAAAAGCCTCTGCAAACACCCGCGGCGATAACAAGCGCAAAGGCGATCTTGCTAAGGCGTAAAAACTCAAGCTCCTGCCCGCTGTGGCGCAGGCCTGCGATATTAAAGATAAGCATAATGCTAAAAATAATGCCGTTTAGCGCTATGACGTGCAGCATGTTTGTCTCCAGCCCAAGCCCCAAAATCCCGCTCGCGCCGTAAATGGCATAGCCCGCGGCTAGCAAAAGCTGCATCAGGTAGTAATAAATCACGAAGCTATGGCGCAAAAGCTCCTTGTAGTGCCACTCTTTTAGCTTGGCTAAAATCGCGCTACCGCAGGCTATCGCGGCAAAATTTACAGCCTTGCTGCCTTCAAAAAACACGCTAACTAACAAAAACGCACAAACGCTAACGATCGCGATGTTTTTATAGACGAAATTTGGCACAAAGGCCGCGTCTTGCATGCCAGGCTCGCGGTTTAGCGCCTCTTTGCCAAGCACCACGCTAACGCGAAAAGATACGAGCAAAATCGCGATAACGTGCAGGTGAATTTGTAAATTTAAAAATTTCTCCTCGCCGCTAAGCAGATAGTAAATCTCAAAGCCAAGAATGCCTAGTAAAAATGCCAAAACGCCCAGCTGATCGTCGTTTCTATCAAGCCAGATCATATAAACGCAAAGCCCGGCCAGATACGCCCAAAAAAGCGCCATAAAAAAGTGCGCCGCAAACAGGCTAAAAAATGCGCTAACAAAACTCGCCGCAAAAAACGAAAACATAGCGCAGGCGTGCTTTTTTAACCCTCCGCCAAAATTCGTCCAGTCAGTTAGTCCCGTTAGCAAAAATCCCGCGTACGCAAGCGCTGCAACAAGGTGCAAAAATATAAATTTGTGCCAGCTAACAAAATCCACGGGCGTAAAAAATACCGCGCCGCCTAGCACCGCGCAAACCGCACTCGTAAGGAAAAAAATTCTCATCGGATGAGTGAAAAAGTCGTTAATCATAATAAATTTTTCCTTTAAAATTTTCGTCTATCACGCCGCTAGCGTAGGCAAAATCTCGCTGCGAAAAGGCGCGGTCAAGCTCCAGCTCGCGCTCGATCACCGCGCCCTTGCTGGCTAAAAAGCAAATTTTACTAGACATCCTCGCCGCCTCCATCCTGTCGTGAGTCACCAGCACGACGCTCATACCCTCCTCGACGCGGCGCGTGACGATGCCTATCAAAATTTCCTTCATATCATAATCAAGTCCCGAAAACGGCTCGTCCATCAGCAGTAAATCAGGCTTCGTCACGATCGCCCGCACGAAGGCTACCCTTTGGCGCATGCCGCCGCTTAGCTCGTCAGGATATTTTAGCGCGTCTTTTTCCGTTAGTCCAAGTCTAGCAAAAAGCTCCAGCACAGCCTTTTCATCAGGTTCGTCCATCACGAGCAGTACGTTTTTGAGCGCATTTTTCCACTCGAGCAGACGATTTTCCTGAAATAGATAGGTCGTTTTGTTAAATTTATTGATTATCTTGCCTTTGCGCGGATCGATGAGGCCCGAGATCAGGCGCAGGATCGTGGTTTTACCGCAGCCGCTCGCGCCAAATAGCGTCACTACTTCGCCCGCGCCGACTTTTAAGCTAAAGTCGCGTACGACCTTGTCGCGTAAAATTTCGTATTCTAAATTTTGAAGTTCTAGCATGGCAAACTACCTTTTCCACGGCATTAGCGTGATCTTGAGCGGCTCGATAACCAGATACTCAAAAAGCATAATGATAGCAATGGTAAGCACGACGTAGGCCATCACCTCGGTAGTATCTAGCATCACGCGCGCGTTTGCGATCTTTGCGCCCATACCGTCGTTCGCGCCTAGCAGCTCGCCCATGATGACGATCTTTACGCCCATGCCTACGGCGACGCTTAGAGAGCTGATGATGTGGCTAGTTAGGTGCGGAACATATAGATGGCGAATCTTTTTGCAAACGCCCAGTTTATAGGCGTCAAACATCTCCTTTAGCTCCTCGCTAACGCTCATCATGCCGACCATCGAGCTAGCAAAAGTAAGCGGCAAAACCGTGATGATGATCGTAAAGATGGTGCTCGCGTTTCCAAACCCGAACCAAAATATAGCTAAAACGATCCAAATAATAGGCGGCATAGAAAGCAGCGTCGTGATCACGGGCTTTAAAAATACGGCAAAGCTTTTATACGCGCCCGCAACTAGACCTAGCGTGATACCGATAGCACAGGCCGTACCGACGCCCACTAGCGAGCGCACGAGAGTGATGTTTATCTCGCTGTTTTTATAATTCGCCAAAAGCTCGTACGCCCGCACGAAAACAGCCTGCGGAGCCGGGAGTAAAAACTCCCCTCCCAGCTCGCTGCCGATCTGCCAAAGCGCGATGATAAGCGCTATCGTCGCAAGACCGCTAAAGCCGCCCCAAAGGTAGTCCGCAACCTTTAAGAGTGCGCCGCGGTCTTTTTTGACGTTATCGACGAGTATCATAAAAACAGGCTCTTATCAGGCATTTTACCGCCGAGCAACTTTGGATTAAACTCGAAAATTTGCTCAAAAAACGCCATCACGTCGTCTTGCAACTCATGCGCTTTTGTTACGGTCAAATTTGCCTTATCAAAAGCCCCGGCCAGCGCAGGCTCTGGAGCTGGCAGATACTCGGCGCCGATTTTAGCTGCACTTTGTTTGTTCTCTAGGATCCATTTTAGCGCGCTTGTTAGATCGGCGTGCAGCGTCTCAAAAAGCGCGCGATTTGCCTCGTAGTAGTCCACGTTTACGATGATGCCCGCCATCGGGATGTATGGCTTGGCATTAAAGCTCTCGCCCCAAGTTTTAGGAAAATCAAGCCCGTAATGCACAGCTACGCCCGCTTTTTTACCGCGTAAAATCGTCGCTTCGCTAAGAGGCTGCGGCACGATAAGCACGTCGTAGTCCTTTTGGATAAACAGCCCAACCGCTTCAGGCGGAGTCTGGGTGTACGTGATGTCAAGCTTGCTCGCGTCTATGCCGCGTTTCTTGCAAAGCGCGCGTAGCACGAGATCGGGCATATCGTTTTTAAACGGCATTATGATTTTTTTGCCGACGAAGTCCTCGAGCGTCTTGATACTTTCGTCCTTTATCATCGCGTTCATGACGCCTAGCGTGAGTAAATTTAACATCGCGAAATTTAACCCCTGGTTTCGCAGGTTCGCTGCGACGTTTGAGGGCGACATAGTGACCTTGATATCGCCGCTAGCCACGCCCGCGCGCAGGACGTCCGGAGTGTTCCAGATGCGCAGCTTCACGTCGTGCGTCTTAGCTAGCTCGCCTTGCATGCTTGCTACTGCCATTATCACGCTAGGGATCGCCGGCGCGCCCCACATCGTAAAGTTTTCCTTCGCAAAAAGGCTAGGAGCCATCGTCGTCGCGCCCAGCGCCGCACCGAGTCCTAAAAATCCTCGTCTGTTCATAACTTTCTCCTTGTATTAAGATTTTAAATTTTATTTCGTTTCGCTTTTATTCGCGGTTAAATTTGAGCTCAAATTTGCCGCGCCGCCCGTCAATTTTTACGCGTCGCCGAGCGCTTAAATTTAGCTTTGCGTTAAATTTGGACGGCTCAGACCCGCACCGCGAAAATGCTAAATTTACTCGAGGCAAATTTGACTTTACCTCAACTCATTTTTGATAATTATACCTAAGATTTAAATCAAAAATCTTGATTTAAATTTTGAAATTTTATTGATTTGGATTGCTAAATTTGAGTGTTAAATTTAAATACTCAAATTTTTAAAATACGACTTTTTTGTAGCATACTAGCCCTGCGACGCGAGAAGATGCCGCAGTGCGTATAGGCTAAATTTAGCGCTACCGCACTGCAAATTTCAAATTTACATTTTCAAGATGCGGGTCTCGGCGACCAAAATTTGCAAATTTGAACGTAAAACGATAAGACGCAGTATCGTGAGACGATTTTGAGAGTTGTGCAGAAATTTTAAGTCAAGGCTAGACAAGCAATCTGCCGTAGACTTAAAATTTCAAATCTCTCTCAAAAGCGCTCACGAGACAAGCCGTCGCTCAAATTTTAAAAACTAGAGTGAAAACTGACAAACACCGCCCTCCCCGGCGCATGCACTACCGGATCGGGATCTAGCGCCCCTACGTGCTCGCCACTGATAAACTCGGCGTAATCTTTATCAAAGATATTCGTCACGCCAAGCCTCACGCCCCAGCTGTTTTTAAACTCAAATCCGCCGTAAACGTCCATCGTCGTAAAGCTCTTTGCGGCTTCGCGCTTGTCGATACCAAAGCCGGTGGTTTTATCGAAATCTCCCCTGTTTTGCTTTGCTACGTAGCGCACCGCAGTGCCGATATTGTAGCTGCCAAAGCTCGCGTAGTCTTTGTAATCAAAGGCTAAATTTGCCTCAAACGGGCGGATCTGATAGAGCGGTCTGCCGTCGGTTTTGTTTTGTCCATAGTTGTAAAATAGCGATGTTTTTAACCCGAAATTTCGCGCGAAGTTATACTCTCCGCGCAAATTTACGCTGTAAATTCTAGCATCGACGTTGCGCGTGATAACGGCGTTTTTATTCATCGGCGCAGCAGCGGCCGAGTGGCGGCGATCGTAGATAACCAGATCCTGTGCGTCGTCTGCGATAAAGTACCCGCCCAGGCTAAAGCTATCCTCGCCCTGGCGCGAACTCATGTATTCTTTATAAAATTCGCTCTTGTAAGTAAAGCCCAAATTTACGCGGTTGTGACGCTCGGGCTTTAGCAGCGGGTTGCTCACCCAGCCGTTATTCATCGGACCGTAAAGCGTGTTAAATCGCTCCATATTGCCGGGTATGCGCTGCAAGCTCTCAAGCGCCACGTAGTAGCTATCCAGCTCGTTTGGCGTGAAGTCATATTTTAGGCTGGCGCTTAGGCCGTCTTGTTTGACGCTACCGTCAAAATCATATCCGTAAACGCTACGGACAAGCCCTTTTACCGTCCTAAGCGGTGCGGTAGGCGCGAAATAAGGCTCATTTAGCCCCTTTAAATTTGACCTCATCCAGTCGTAGTTTAGAGCAAGGCTAAGCTTGTGAAAGTCGTTAAATTTATAGCTTAGCGTATCAAAAATCCTCGTTCGTTTATTCGTTACATCGGCAAATCTATAGCCGTTAAAAACCCAGCCGCCGGGCTGCCTCTGATATCTTTTGCCCTCGTGATTATCATGCTGATAGCTGATGCCTGCGAGATTGTGAAAGTCGCCCAAGTCCGCGTCGTATTTTAGCTCGGCGTCCACGATTTTTCTATCCAGTTCGACCTTGACCGTCTGCGCCGCGCTTCTTAGATGATAGTTGTCGGCGTTTCTGCTCACGTCGCGTAGCATCAACTCGAAATTTAGCGTATTTGATAGATCCTCCGCGCCGATGCGAGCGTTAAATTTACCAACGTATCGCTCGGTTTTGACGGCATCCATAAGGTGGTGAGGCTGCTTGTCGTCGTCGATATTATCGTGCACGAGCGTAAATCTAAACTCGCTTAGCTCGCTAGGCACGAAACCCACGACCGCGCTTTGCCCCTGCCTGGCGTAGCCATAGTTCCACTCTCTACCGCCGCCGTCTTTGTAGCGGTTGGCTTTAGAAAAGTTCGCGTTTAAAATCGTGTAGAAATTTGCGCCGCGGTATTTAAAAAGTCCCGAACCGTAAAACGTCCTGCCGTAAAATCCGCCCGCGACGTGAAATTTATCCATAGAATTATCAAGCAAATCCGTCACGAAAAAATAATCATCCCTTGGCGCGCGGTCGAATTGATTTTCAGGAAACGCGCTTTGGGCGATGTTTGGCGTATAAGGCGGCGGAGGCGTAAAATCCTTTATCGGCTTTATGGCGTCAGGATTTGCGCCGTTTGCAAATAGCGCCGTCGCAGCCGCAGCCAGACTGATAGCTAATCTCATTTAAAATCCTTTATGATAATTTTGATTTTTTATATCATAATTATATAGAAAAATATTTGAAAAATTCTTGATTTTCGTTAAGATAAGATTTATAAATTTCGCGCGGTTTGGTTTGCAGACGGCGGCAAATTTGACGCTAGCGAAGTTAAATTTGATAAACGTAAAT
>CALBNA010000275.1 GCA_937896205.1 uncultured Campylobacter sp.
TTCGTACATATCAGCTATCGCGTGGCAGCCGCTCGCGTCCTCGTAGTTGCATGCGGTTTCGTAAAATTTAGACGCTTTGGCTAAATTTTGCTCGGTGCCTCCGCTGTTGTAGTCGTAGTATCCGGCCACTCTCGCGCACGCGGCGCCCACTTTGCCCTCGCAAGCTTTTTCGTGAAATTTCATCGCCTTTTTATAGTCGGTTTCCTGTCCGGCCTGTCCATTTTCGTAGATATCGCCAAGAGATTTGCATCCGTCCATATCGCCCGCATTGCAAGCTTTTGAAAACTGCTCGAAGCTTTTTGCCTCGCTAGAGTTTTGCGAATAGGCGTTAATGTTTATAAAGCCCGCAGCATAGCAACCTACGATGTTTTTCTCCTCATAGCAAGACTTCTCAAAGAGCTTTAAGGCGTTGTCGTAGTTGTTTTGAGCTAACTCCGCGCTCGCCTCCTCGAAAGCAGGCACGGCGGCAAAGGCCGCGGACGCCAAAAAAGCGGCGCAAACGATTTTCTTTAGCATTTGTTTTCCTTAAATTTGATTATTTTTCGTGAAATTTGAAATTTGACACGAACTAACGGTTAAATTTGGCAAAAAACCACATAAAAGCAAACATCAGCCCCGTGGCCTTGGTTTTGCTTTCGTCAAACATAAACTCGCGCGCCCGCTCAAGCGGCACGTAAACGGGTTCGATGTTTTCGCCGTCTATGCCGCCGCCCTCGCCGATTTTCATCGCGTCGTTTATCACGGCAAAAAACATCGTCTGCTTCGCTCCGCCAAATCCCAGCGCGCCGCGGGTGGATGTTATGCGCTCTACCTTGCTCACTGCAAAGCCCGTCTCCTCGGCGATCTCCTCGATGACGGTCTGCTCCTCGCTCTTGCCTTTATCCATCAGACCCGCACAAAGCTCATATGTGTAGCCCTCGTCGCCCTTTTGCGTCAAATTTAGCTCGCGTCCTTCTTGCAGATTAAACCAAACGGCGGGGCGAAACTGCTTAACCAGCAAAAAAGCGTCCTTATCCTCGTGATAAAGCAGCACCGAGACGCTGTCGTGAGCCTTGATGCACTCCCATCTGACGTACTTCTCGCACAGATCAAACGAAATTTGATATGGCTTTACATAGCGCGGGGCGGTTAAATTTTCTATTTTGATATTTTTTACAGAAGTATCCATTTTGCCAGTCCTAAAAAGCTAAAAAAGCCGACCGTGTCAGTAACGGTGGTAAGCAGCACAGCTGAGCCGACGGCGGGATCGATGTCAAATTTCTTTAAGCTTAGCGGTATCAAAGTACCGAAAAATCCAGCGAAAAATAAATTTATCAGCATCGAAGCGCCGATAACGACGCCAAGCATCGGGCGGTTAAACCATAAAGAAGCGATAACGCCCATCAAAAACGCAAAGGTTAGTCCGTTTATAAGCGCGATGCCAACCTCACGTTTTAGCGCATTTGCGGCGTTTTTAAACTCGATTTCTCCCAAAGTTAGTCGGCGCACGGTAACCGTAAGCGCCTGCGTACCGGTGTTTCCGCCCATGGACGCTACGATAGGCATCAGTACCGCGAGCGCTACGTAGCTAGCTATCGTCTCGTCAAAAAGCCCGATGATAGAGGAGCTAATAAGCGCGGTAAATAAATTTATAAGCAGCCAAACGGCGCGCGCGCGAGTGGCCTTAACCAGGCTCGTATCCTCTTCCTCAGCCTCATCGTCGACGCCGGCTAGGTTATAAATTTGCTCCGTGGCGCTTTCTTTTATAAAGTCGTGGATATCGTCGGTGGTAATACGACCGAGCAAATAGCCCTTGCTATCGACGACCGCGATCGAGTTCATATCGTAGTTTTCGACCGTTTCTACGACCGTCTCGATAGGCTCGTTATCGACGGCTACGTTGGGCTTATACTTATCCTCTTCGCTCTTTGCGATGATCTCTCTTAAGGTTTGGTTAAAGTCAAATAGTATCAGATCCTCAAGCGGTACCGCATGGAGCAAAACGCCCTTTTTATCGGTGATAAACAGCTGCGAGACGTTTTCTAGTTTACCCTCTTCCTTCTCGCGTCTTAGCCGCTCAACCGCCGTTTTTAGCTGCTCGTCGATATGCGCACTAAAAAGCTCCGTCTGCATGAACGCACCCGCTTCGCCCTCGTCGTAGCTGCGGATACGTAAAATCTCCTCCTGATCGTCCTTGTCCAGGCCGTCAAAGAGCTCTTTAGCCTTTTGTTCATCGATCTCCTCGATATACTCCAAAAGCTCGGCGGCGTCGTCACTCTCTAGCTCCTCGATCGCCTCGATGATCTTGTCGCTGGGTATCTGCTCGATCACGTCCTTTAGCATGTGATCGGGCATCTCGATCGCTACGTCGCCCAGGATCTCTGGATCTAGCTTTTCGAGATATTCGCCAAACAGCTCCTCATCGTGCTTTTTAAGCGTTTTTAGGTGCTGAGCGAGGTCGGCGGGGCTTAGTTCCTTATCGATCGTCTCGTTTAGGTGCGAGTCTAGCAGCTCTTTGGCTTCGTTTAATTGCTCGTTTTCTTCCATCATTTACTTCTTTTTGTCGCTTGACTCGGCGGTTTTGCCTTTTGATTTTGCCTTTTTATCGGCGGCATCTTTTTGCTTTTTAGACTTATCTTTGCTGGCGTTTAGGTCTTTTTTCTTTTTGGACTCGGTTTTGGTTTCTTGATTTTTTTTGTCCTTTTTCTTATCGGTCTGTTTTGTTTTGTCTTTATTTTTAGCGGACGAATTTGACTCTGACTTTTTCGCCTCTTTGCTTGATTTTTTTGGCTCAGTCTTACTCGCCGCCTTGTTTGACGCTTTTGCGGAGGTTAAATTTGACTCCGGTTTTGCTGATTTTGCTGCGGCTAAATTTGCCGTTTCGTTTGCGTCCGTTTTGGTCCCAGAGGAGTTGTTTTCGGCTTTAGGCTGCACGGTCAAATTTGACTCGGGCGTAGTTAAATTTGAGTCCGTCAAATTTACATCATCGGCGCTGCTTGTAAGCTCGCTCGTCAAATTTGCTTCGGTTTTGGTCGCATTGTCTCCCTTGTTGTCACCCTTTGTCTCTTTTGTCAAATTTATATCGGTTTTTAAAGAGCCGATGTTAGTTAAATTTTCCTCTGCCCTTTTCGTCTCCGTAGTTAAATTTAAATCTCCGCTAGAAAAGGTAGAATTTGCATCCGTCATCGTCAAATTTACGTCTGCTTTTGGCTCGGTTATAGGATGCTCCCAGTCCATCGCCGCATCAAATTTCTGCTCTTTTTCAGGGATTTCATCCTTGTTGGCATACTCTTTTATCTTGTTTTCAAACTGTTTTATATATTTTTGAAATTTAGCGCTTTCATTTAAGGCAAATACGCTTTTAGCTACCTTTATCTCGGTCTCCGGGTTTATAGCGTTACCGTTTTTATAAACGCCGAAATGCAGGTGCGAACCCGTACTCATACCCGTGTTTCCGACATATGCGATGAGCTGACCTTGCTTAACTTTTACTCCACTTTTTATACCTTTAGCAAAGCCGCTAGTGTGCGCATATAGCGTCTCGTAACCGCTAGTGTGACCTAGTATTACTACCTTGCCGTAGCCGCTTTTAGTACCGACGAATTTAACCGTACCCTCGCCTGCGGCCTTTATCGGAGTGCCTTTAGGAGCGCCGTAATCCACACCTAGATGAGCCTTATAGCGCTTTAGTATCGGATGATAGCGCTTGGGCGTAAAAGGCGAGGTAATACGAGCGTTTGCGATCGGTCTAGTTAGCAAAAATTTATCGTTTTTCTTGCCGCTTTTGTCGTAGTATTTGTTTTCGTATTTATAAACCGTGTATTTTTTGCCGCTGATTTCAATCGTCGCCCAGTATATCTCAGGAGCGCCGAACGTGCGTCCGAGCCTCATCTTTTGCGTATACTCCATCGCAAGCCTGTCGCCTTTTTTTAGCTTCGTAAACTCTTTAGCGCCCACTTCGCTCCTCATAGCTAGATAAAATCCATGCGCTAGCGCCGCGCTACCCGTAGCTTCTAGTATATCTTGCGAAGGATTCGAGACGATCGGCATACTAAGCACGCGCCTATAAGTCTGATACGAAATCGATGAGAGCTGAAATTTAAATTTACCCTCTTCGTCTTTATAAATTTGCGCTTGAAGTTCTTCGTTTATGGGGATGAGAACTTGTTTTAATCCGCCGCTTTCGTCCCTTAAAATTTGATACGGAATACCTGCTGTTATCTCGCTCACAAACTCCTTATCGTCCGAATCCATATCATAATAAAGAGAAAGGGGGATGGAATTTTTCTCCAAAAAAGTTAAAAACGTATCTCCGCTAGGCCAGCTAAGCTCCTGGACGGTAGATTGTATAGGCGCGGCGGCGAATAAATTTACCGCCAGCAGTAAAGCTAATGAAAATTTCTTCATAAAATCCCTTGATTTAAAAGCCGTATTTTACTCGAAAATTACTTACATTTTGCAAAACTAAGCCAGTTTCAGATATAATGAGCGCTAAAATTTCAAACTTTCAGGAGATAAATTTTGAAAAAATTTCTTTTATTTTTAGCGGCGGCTTGCCTTAGCTTTGCAGCCGAGTTTTCGATGAGAGAGTATAAAACCCCGCTAATAAGCGTAGATGAGGGCGTAGGCACGATCATAGACAACTCAGATATCGTCGTAGGCAGTAGCGGCGTCGTGATGCATAAATTTGAAGGCGCTCAAAGCTCAATCATCGCTCGCGCGGTCGTCACGCAAAAAGGCGGCGGCTTTGCAAAGGTACGATTTGAGGTATTTGACACGCTAGCGCAAAAAGCCCTGCCGATACCGGGAATTTTGCCTAAAAGCGGCGACGAGATCATCCTAAACTACCTCTACAACCGCTCGCTCATCGTCGTACCGAACAAAGAAATTTACGCCGAAGTAACGAACGCGTTTAAAGACATCACTTTTATCCACCCCGATATCGTGGGCTCGTATCTAAGCTATGAGTATAAACCAAACCCTAGCCGCGACGACTTTCGCAAAATGTGCTCGCAAAGCGCTGCGGGGCTTATTTTCATCGCTATGAACAACGAAGCGCTTTTTGCCGACTGCCAGAGTTTTGAGCCGCTAAAACGCTTTCAAAGCGGCGCGGTCAAATACTACCAGCTACCTTTCTACACTCGCGTCAAGGACATCGATACGGTTTTTTGGAAATGGGGCTCGGAGCAAATCAGCGACTTTGACCGCCACTACAAAGCTCTTTTGAAAGAGAAATGATGCACGAAAAACACGCTAAATTTTTTGTAAATTTACTAGGCGCCGATAACGCCTATTTTGACGACGCGCATAGGATTGCCTACTGCTACGACGCGACTAGAAAGCGCCATTTGCCAGACGGCGTGCTTTTTCCTAGGGACGAGCGCGACGTGAGCGAGATTTTAAAATACTGCAACGAAAATAAAATCGTAATCGTGCCTAGGGGTGCGGGTAGCGGCTTTACGGGAGGTGCGCTAGCGCACGAGGGCGGCGTGGTGCTTGCATTTGAAAAACACATGAACAAAATCCTAGAAATCGACATGCAAAACATGGTCGCCGTCGTGCAACCGGGCTGTATAAATATAAATTTGCAGCGCGAAGCCGAGAAGCTAGGCCTTTTCTACCCGCCCGATCCCGCCAGCCAGGAGTACTCGACGCTAGGCGGCAATGTCAGCGAAAACGCGGGTGGCATGCGCGCGGCAAAATACGGCATCACCAAAGACTACGTCATGGCACTGCGAGCGGTGCTACCTAATGGCGAAGTGATCCGCGCGGGCAAACGTACGATAAAAGACGTCGCGGGATACAATATCGCAGGCATCCTCATCGCCAGTGAGGGCACGCTAGCGGTAATAACCGAGATCACGCTAAAGCTCATCGCAAAGCCTAAATTTAGAAAAACGGCGATGGGAATTTTCCCTAGCGTAAACGCTGCGATGAACGCCGTTTATAAGACGATGGCAGCAGGCGTGACGCCCGTAGCCATGGAGTTTTTAGACGCACTTTGCGTGCGTGCGGTCGAGACTAAATTTAACAAAGGCCTACCGCAAGATGCGGGCGCCTTGCTCATCACCGACGTAGACGGCGACATTTTAGACGGTCTGGAGCAAGATCTAGCCACGATAGAGCGAGTGTTTAGAGAAAACGGCGCTAGCGAATTTAGACGCGCCAAAGACGAGAGCGAGCGAAACGACATCTGGTTTGCCAGGCGCAACTGCTCGCAGGCGATAAATATCTACGGAAATTTAAAACTAAACGAGGATATCACAGTACCGCGCTCAAAGCTACCAGAGCTTCTCGAACGCATCGGCGGCGTGGCGGAAAAATACGGCGTGCAGGTGCCGTGCTTTGGCCACACGGGCGATGGCAACGTACACACCAACGTCATGGTCGTAGATAGAGCCGATCCTGCGCAGGTAGAGAGCGGCCACAAGGCGATCGAGGAAATTTTTAAGATCGCAGTGAAGCTTGGCGGTACGCTCAGCGGCGAGCACGGCATCGGCATCAGCAAGGCCGAGTTTATGCCGCTTGCCTTTACAGATGCTGAGATGGAGCTTTTTAGGAGTATCAAAAAGGCGTTTGACCCGAATAACATCCTAAACCCGTTTAAGATGGGGCTGTAACCCCGTCTTAACATTCTACTACTTTTTATGCACGACAGTTATGGTTGATTTTATATAGTTTTTACGTATCTCATAATCCGGATTAAAAGTTAATAAGTTATGCACCGTAATACCAGCAGTTGTCACAAGAGATGTCGCTAATGTAAAACCAACAAGCGGATTTGGTATCCACCCAGCACCCATTAAAGCCGATCTATTTTCTGTGTAAACCCTACATGTCATATTGAGTTTTTCGATTACGGCTTCTATTTGTTTAACCGTTTTTCTCGTACTATCTATTCCAACCACTCTAAAAGATTGTTTGTTAGACAAGAGTTCAATAAGTTTATCCTTATCAAGCTCATCCGGTAAAAAATTATCCATATTTTCCTTAGACATCTAACCTCCTTTTTAAAATAAAAATAATTTTACGACATTATTTC
>CALBNA010000276.1 GCA_937896205.1 uncultured Campylobacter sp.
CACGATATACGCGCGCTTGGTGTGGGGTGCTAGAAAATCTCGCAACCATTTTAGATTTTTATTTTTGCAGATTTTCGAGCCGATTTTCGACATTTGCCAGCACGAATTCTAAAAATTTAAGCGTGAGCGAGAGCCTGTCTTTTAGATTTTCCTCACTAGTTGCGTTTAGCCCTTCAAAAAGCACCAAAACGCGCTCTTTTAGGTTTTTTAGAAATATCTCCTCGCCCGTAAAATTTGCAACCTCCACCTCAAAGGCTTTTTGCGGCGCGGCGGTCGCGGCGGAGTCCCGGACACCGTCAAATTCGGCCGAGACGTTTTGCGAGTTTGCCGCGCTTTCTAAAACGGCTTCAAACTCGCTAGCCTCGTCTACGCTTATCTCGCCGACTAAATTTGCAAGCCCGGCGGCATTGGTCAAATTTACGTCGCCGCTTGATGCGGGAACGCTCCCCAAATTTGCCGCGTTTTCAGCCTCATGAGAGTCCAAGTTTTCCTGCGCGGCGCTCATTTGCTTTAGCTCCATCGCCACCTCGTCTATCGCCATTTTCGCTATTTCTTCCAGTTTCATAGTTTTATCAGCCACCTTTTAAATTCGGTTATTTCTTCGTCCGTTTTCATTTTGATGAAAAAATCTCGCATCTGCTCGTTTACGCCCGTTTTTTTCCTGCTAAGGCCGCTTAGACGCCTTATCGCGGCGATCGCGGCGGCGTTTGTCGGCTCGCGCTTTAGGATATTTTTATAAACTATCAGCGCGTCGTCTTTTAGCCCTTGAGCCTCGTAGATTAGGGCTTCCGTGATAGTATTTTTCATTTTTTTATTAGCGAGGCGATGATGCCGCCCATTTCGCTCGTAGAGCAAATTTCTTTAGCGCCGAATTCCGCTATATCCTTCGTCCTATATCCTTGTGCGAGAGCTGCTTTTACGGCATTTTCGATCGCTTTTGCCGCCTCGTTTTCGCCGAATGAATACCTAAGCATCATCGCAGCACTCAGTATCGTAGCGACCGGGTTTGCTATGCCCTGCCCCGCGATATCGGGCGCGCTGCCGTGGATAGGCTCGTAGATACCTACCTTGCCCCCGATGCTGGCACTTGGCAATAGTCCTATCGAGCCGCACACCATGCTAGCCTCGTCGCTTAGGATATCGCCGAAGAGATTTTCCGTCAAAATCACGTCGAATTTACTAGGCGCGCGCACCAGCTGCATCGCCGCGTTATCGACGTACATAAACTCCAAATTTACCTCCGGATAGCTCTTTGCGACCTCGCTCGTGACCTCGCGCCACAGCTGACTGGTCTCTAGGACGTTTGCCTTATCGACCATGCAGACGCGTTTTTTGCGCTTCATCGCGGTTTCGAACCCGACCTTTGCGATGCGCTCGATCTCTTCGCTCGTGTAGGTCATCGTGTTATAGGCGCTGTTTTCTTTTTTCTCGCGCGGCTGACCGAAGTATATCCCGCCCGTTAGTTCGCGAACCACGATAAAATCGACGCCCTGAAGGACGGATGGCTTTAGCGTGCTAGCATCCACCAGCTCGTCAAATATCATCGCCGGGCGCAAATTCGCATACGCGCCAAGCTCTTTTCGCAGCTTCAAAAGCCCGCTTTCAGGGCGCAGATGACGCGGTAAGCCGTCCCATTTAGGCCCGCCTATAGCTCCAAAAAGCACCGCGTCCGAGTTTAGCGCGCCGCTTAACGTCTCGCTAGGCAAAGGCTCGCCGAACACGTCGATCGCGGCGCCGCCCATCAGATAAAAGTTATAGCTAAGCTCAAAACCAAACTCCGCGCTAGCCGCATCCAGCGCCTTTATCGCCTCATCGACTATCTCAGGGCCGATACCGTCGCCTTTTATCACCGCTATGTTATAAATTTTAGCCATTTTATATCCTTGTTTTCGCGTATTCTATGAGGCCGCCGCTTTTTAAAAGCTCTTGCATAAACGGCGGTATCGGGCTAAATTTATACTCTTTGCCGCTCGTTAAATTTACGACCGCGCCGTTATCCACGTCGATTTTTAGCTCGTCGCCCGCGTTTATCTCATCCGTTTCTTTGATTTCTAGTATCAAAAGTCCCGTGTTAAAGCTGTTTCTATAAAAAATCCTAGCAAAACTTTTAGCTATCACGGCTCCTATGCCTGCGGCCTTAAGCGCCAAAGGAGCATGCTCGCGCGAGCTGCCGCAGCCGAAATTTTCGCCCGCCACGATGACGTCGCCGACGGAGATTTTTTTGCTAAACTCGGGATCGGCGTCCTCCATGATATGAGTGGCCAAGATTTTCTCGTCGGAGGTATTTAGATAGCGCGCGGCTATGATGATGTCGGTGTCGATATTGTCGCCGAATTTCCAGACTTTTGCTTGTTTCATGATTCGCCTTAAGATTAAATTTGGGCGATTTTATCCAAAAGAAGCTAAATAAACAATCAAAACTCGGCATCTAGCGGTCGGTGCGGGTAAATTTGAGGTTAAATTTAAACGGTTCGGCTCGCGAGTCAAATTTTAAATTTTATATAAAAACAAGCTCGCCGAGCAGGAAATTTAATAAACCTAGTAAATTTAAGCAGCTAGAAAAGCCGGGTTTTAAAAGCGGT
Source organism: uncultured Campylobacter sp. (assembly GCA_937896205.1). Classification (GTDB taxonomy): domain Bacteria; phylum Campylobacterota; class Campylobacteria; order Campylobacterales; family Campylobacteraceae; genus Campylobacter_A. The sequence goes on from CALBNA010000276.1 coordinate 2,583, forward strand.
GCGGGATAGCGGTTAAATTTGATTTAGAGGAAGGACGAGATATCGCTTGGATACTCGTCCGTAGATTTTTTGTTTTTACGTTTTTGTTTTTGGTTAAAATAAAACCACCGCTGCCGTTAGACAACCCCAAAGCAAGGCTCCGATAGCCATAGTTACGTGAGTTACTGCAGAATCTTTCATCTTTTTCTCCTTTATTTTTGGAGAATTATAATGACCTTTTGTGTCCTCAATGTGTCCTTTGTATGACTTTTTAAAATTTCGCGTTAAATTTGCGCTTATTTCATCAAATTTACGGCAAACTAGGTTGTGTCGCTCGCGTCAAATTTAAATTTTAGTCAAATTTCGAGCCCGAAAGTCAAATTTAATGCGCGACCCACCATCCCCGATAGCTAAATTTGCCTACTAAAAAGCGCAAATTTAATCAAATTTAGCCGCCTTTTACCTCAAATTTTACGCGCGTTTGGGATCTTTACGCTTACCGTCGTACCGCGTCCTGGCTCGCTTTCATAGCTTATCTCGCCGCCTAAAAGATGAACGATACGACGCACGATAGATAGCCCTAGACCGCTACCCTTGCCCTTGTGCGACTCCTCGCATTGATAAAATTTATCGTAGATTTTTTCTAGCTTTTTTGCCTCGATACCCGCCCCTTCGTCGCTGATGCACACGACAAGCCCACCGCCCTCTTCACGGC
>CALBNA010000277.1 GCA_937896205.1 uncultured Campylobacter sp.
TTTTTTACCCAGTAATTCGGGCAAAAATTTAGGGTGCAGGCCGTATCCTGGGCGTACGCTTTTTATGTTTTTTTCGCTAAAGATTTCGCCCTCTTTGATATCCTCGCAGGCGTAAAGCGAGCGGGAAAAGCGGCGATTTTGCACGGCCTTATCGTCTAGTTCGTAGTTTACTTTGCCAAGCAGTGCTTCGGCGTCTCGCACGGCTTTTACCATTTCGCTAAATTCCCGCTCGTCCAAGCTAAAAGCTTCATCGACGCTGCGAACGCTTTTATCTAGGATAAAGTGTTTTTCTATGATGCGAGCGCCCAGACTCACGGCCACTACGGGCGCCGCGATACCTAGCGTATGGTCTGAAAAGCCGACCTCGACGCCAAATTTTCGTTTCATATCGGCAATCGTGCGTAGATTCATCCCATCAAGCGGAGCAGGGTAGCTGGACGTGCATTTTAAAAGCGCGATCCGCTCGTTTCCCGCATCTTTGCAAATTTGCACGACGTCGGCGATCTCTTGCTCGGTTGCGATACCCGTGGAGATGATGATCGGTTTGCCCTTGAGCGCGACGTACCGCACGAAATCATAATCCGTAACCTCAAAGCTTGCTATCTTGTAAGCGGGCGGGTTAAATTTCTCTAAAAAATCCGTATCGTCATTGCAAAACGGGCTTGAAAAGCAGACTAGCCCTTCGTCCCGTGCCGCCGAAAAAAGCTGCTCGTGCCACTCTCGCGGCGTCAGGGCTTGCCGGTATAGCTCGTATAAATTTGCCCCGTCCCACAGCCCGCCTTTTATCATGAAGTCCTCGCCGCGCGAATCTAGCGTGAGGCTATCGGGCGTGTATGTTTGCAGCTTTATGGCGTCCGCACCCGCGCGTTTAGCGGCTTTTATCGTGTTAAGCGCCGTTTGCAGGCTGCCCGAGTGATTTGCCGAGAGTTCGGCGATGATAAATACCTTTTCGTCCGTGTCGAAATTTGCTATTTTCATAAATTTTCCTAACTTTTAGCCATTATATCAAGTTTGCGTAAAGATAGCGACATATAGCTCATTTGCTCGTCGCGCCCGTAAATTTCAAAGCCGAATTTGCGGTACAGCGCGATTGCTTTTTCGTTTTCGTTGTAGGCGCACGATTTTAGCTCGCTGACTTTAAGCGTTTTGGCGGCGTATTCTACGATGGTTTGCATTAGGA
>CALBNA010000278.1 GCA_937896205.1 uncultured Campylobacter sp.
AGGAAGAGCCGTTAGAGAACCTGCGCCTAGCTTATCATTTAGCTTAGATGCGCGCTCTAGCAAGCGAGAGTGTAGATAGAAAACGTCGCCAGGATAAGCTTCGCGGCCCGGCGGTCTGCGAAGAATCAAGCTCATTTCGCGGTATGCGACGGCGTGTTTTGAAAGATCGTCATAGATTATTAGGGCGTGGCGAGAGTTGTCTCTGAAATATTCACCCATAGTTACGCCCGCATAAGGAGCTAGGTATTGAAGCGCGGCAGCGTCGGAAGCGCCCGCATTTACCACGATAGTGTACTCCATAGCGCCGTACTCTTCAAGCTTTTTAACGACTTGAGCGACAGTCGATTGTTTTTGTCCGATCGCTACATAAATACAAATAACGTCTTGACCTTTTTGGTTGATGATGGTGTCTATCGCGACGGTAGTTTTACCTGTTTGGCGGTCGCCGATGATGAGCTCGCGTTGTCCGCGGCCGATCGGCACTAGCGCATCTATAGCCTTGATGCCCGTTTGAAGCGGCTCGTGAACGCTCTTTCTAGCCATGATACCTTTTGCTTTTTCCTCGACGAATCTAGTCTCGCTAGCTTCGATCGGGCCCTTAGCGTCTATCGGCTCACCGAGTGAATTTACGACGCGGCCTATCAAAGCATCGCCCACAGGAACGCGTAAAAGTTTAGCTAGGCGTTTTACGCTTGAACCCTCTTTGATACCGTCCGTTTTACCCAAGATAACGATACCGACGCTGCTTTCCTCTAGGTTTAGAGCCATGCCTTTTTCGCCGTTCTCAAACTCGACCATCTCGCCGGCCATAACGTTTTTTAGGCCGTAAACGTTAGCAACGCCGTCGGCTACGGATATAACTTTGCCCGTCTCGTTCACATCAACGTTAAGGCTGAAATTTTCAATCCTTTCCTTGATGATGGCGCTGATTTCATCTGCTTTTATTTTTGCACTCACGCTTTTTCTCCTTTTATATTGCTTTTAATATGTATTCGCTCATTTGGGCTTTTAGCCTATCTACCGAAAAGCTAGCCTCCACGCCCAAATCGTCTAGTTCAATCTTGATACCGTTGTAATTGCTTTTTACCGGCTCCAAAATGATTTTTGCGTTAAATCTCTTAGAAAAGCTGCTTTCAAGCTCCGAAATTTGAGCCTGGCTGATCTGCGAGCTACCGTAAAT
>CALBNA010000279.1 GCA_937896205.1 uncultured Campylobacter sp.
TCTCTGAGGCTACGGCTGTAAAAAGTACATCAGATGAGCTATTTAGCGCAGTTTCAACTGAGTCTTGGATAACACCAATAGTAAAGCCAACTGTTACAAACTGCATAGCGATATCGTTACTGATACCAAAAAGACCGCACGCTAATGGCACTAGAAGAAGTGAGCCTCCAGCCACGCCAGATGCACCACAAGCGCCAAGAGCTGAGATGAAGCAAAGAAGTAGCGCATCGCCAAATGTAACTGTGATAGATGGGATAGAATTTACCGCAGTAAGTGCTAGGATGCTGATGGTAACTGCTGCACCGCCCATGTTTATGGTGGCACCTAGTGGGATAGAGATAGAGTAGAGCTCTTCTTTTAACCCAAGCTTTTTGCAAAGCGCCATATTTACCGGGATATTTGCCGCAGACGAGCGAGTGAAAAACGCCGTAACCGCGCTTTCTCTCACGCAAGTCATAACTAGCGGATAAGGGTTTTTCTTAGTAACCGCAAACACCATCGCAGGGTAAACGACGAAGGAAACGAAGGCCATCGCGCCTACTAGAACGAGGATTAGTTTTAGATAGCCCGCAAGCGCCTCAAAGCCTGTCTCGTGGATGCTGATGGTAACTAGGCCAAAGATACCAAACGGCGCGAGGCGGATGATAAATCTAACGATTTTAGTCACGCCGTCGCTGACGTCTTGGAATACTTTTTTAGTTTCTTGCGTGCAAAATCTCATCGCGATACCGCCACCCACGGCCCAAGTGATGATGCCGATGTAGTTGCCGCTAGAAAGCGCGGTGATAGGGTTTTGAACCATTTTAAAGATGAGGTCTTTTAGGACGTCCACGATGCCTTGCGGAGCGCTCATATTTGCGCTCTCGACGCCTTTTAGCACGAGCTCCATCGGAAAAAGAAAGCTTGCTACGACCGCAACTACGGCAGCTAAAAACGTGCCGACTAGGTAAAGCGTAACTACCTTTTGCATGCCTTTTGTGTGGCCGAATTCTTTTACGATGATAGATGCGGCTACCAGTACGAAAACTAGGATAGGCGCGATAGCTTTAAGCGCGCCGACGAAGAGGTTGCCCAAGACGGCGATGGAGTTTGCGACCGAATTTGCCACGTCGGTTAGGTCTTTTTTTGCTGCTGCTAATTGCGCTGCGTCGCTCACGCCTTTTGCGATTAGCTCGTTATAAGGAGCCGCCTGATAGTGCGTCCAAAAGCCGATAACGGCGCCTAGAGCTATGCCGATTAAAATTTGAACGATCAAATTTCCGTCGGCGAACCTTTTTGCTAGTTTGCTAAACATTCTAGTGTCCTTGCCTTAAAATTTAATTTTAGTTTAGGATTATAGCCGAATTTACGCGGAATTTACAAGCTTTGAGCGAGATTAATTTGAATTTTATTATGAAATGTTACAATTGCGAGATTAATTTTCATAAAGGAAAAGCATGTATTTATTTACTTCAGAGGTTGTGAGCCCGGGTCACCCGGATAAATGCGCCGACATCATCGCCGACAGCATCGTAGATACTATCTTGATGCAAGACCCAAACGGTCGCGTCGCTAGCGAAGTTTTCGTCGCGGGTAAAAACATTATAATAGGCGGCGAGATAAACTCTAAGGTCAAGTTAAGTTTCAAAGACTATGAGGGTATCGTCAAAAACGCGCTGGCTAAAATCGGCTACGACGGCAAGTCTAAATTTACGAAAGAGCAGTGCCTGCACCCAGACGACGTCGAGATAAAGGTCTGCATAAATCAGCAAAGTGCGGATATAAATCAAGGCGTCGATCAAGAAGGTGGCGAGATAGGCGCAGGGGATCAGGGCATAATGTTTGGCTTTGCTAGCTGCGAAGCGAACGAATATATGCCCGCAGCCATAACCTACGCTAGGATGCTTTGCGATAAGGTTTATAAATTTGCCAAAGCCAATCCCGATAAACTTGGCGTCGATATCAAAACTCAGGTCACGGTAGACTACGGTACGAAGGATAACTTTGAAAGCTGCAAACCTCAAAGCATCCACACTATCGTAGTTTCGGCTCCTTGCGTCGAGACGATGAAGATAGAGGAGCTGCGCGCTCTAGTGCAAACTCTCATCGACGACGCGGGCTTGCCAAAAGGCCTATATGATAAGAGCAAAACTCTTATCTACATCAACCCGACAGGCCGCTACGTAAATCACAGCTCGCTTCACGATAGCGGGCTAACGGGTCGCAAGCTCATCGTGGATAGTTTTGGCGGATATAGCCCGATAGGCGGCGGCGCGCAAAGCAGCAAGGACTACACGAAAGTCGATCGCAGCGGCCTTTATGCGGCGCGCTGGATAGCTAAAAATATCGTCGCGGCCGGCCTTGCTAAAAAGTGCATCGTCCAGCTAAGCTACGCTATCGGTATGGCAAAGCCTACCTCTGTCAGCGTAGATACGATGGGCACGCAGATCTCGGGCGTAAACGACGATATGCTGTCAAATTTCGTTAGCGAAAATTTCGCCCTCACTCCGCGCTGGATAACAAATAAATTCGGCCTGGATAAACCCGGCAAAGATACGTTTTTATACGCTAAAGTAGCAGCCAAAGGTCAAGTCGGAAACGCCAAATATCCGTGGGAAAAGCTTGATGCGGTTGATACCTTCAAGGCTTTGATTAAATAATTTCCTAAGCCCGCCAAATTTAACGCGGGCTTAAATTTACCCTTAAATTTAAGGCTCCGTATGAAATTTTGCTCCGCTTTACGTCTTAAATTTGCTTCAAAACCGCTTGGCAAAATTTAAAGAGAATTAAAATGCAAACGGCGATAAAACAAAATGGTAAAAACAAGACGCTCGGATTCGTTTTGCTCGGACTTTGCGCTTTTTATTTTATTTGCGCGCTAGGCATTTTCGTATTGCCTTTTGACGTGCTGGCTCGCTCGTCTTTAGCGCGAGTTTTCGTGGAAGCTATGCTTAAAATTTACCAGGCCGTAGAGAGAGCTTTTACTCATGCCGATTTTACTCAAAAGACCGCGCTTTATATCGCTTATATGGGAGCCGTCAAGGTCGTCACGCTTGTCGGTTTCGTCGCGGCTTGCTTGCTGTGCGGCAGTAAAGAAAATAAAGCTCGCGTGATGAAACAAGCAAGAAAAGAAAATCCGGTCGCAAGATTTATTGTTTCGATTTTTGCTGTTTTGTTGGCTGCATTTTTTACAAATTTGGACTTTAACGGCACTTATATAGGCTACCGAAAACCAAAAAGTTCACCGGAGTATGAGTGGGTATTGACGACGCCAGGAGAGCTGTTTTGGCAAGAAACGCTTGATTTTATTATTTTGATCATCGTGGCTGCTTGCATATTTTATGTAGCGTTGCAAATTCAGTTGCTATTTCGTAAACGCAAAAACGCCTAAATTTAGCAAATTTATCTGAAAAATTTATCGAGCAAGCCTTGTTTTGGCGTGATTATCTCAGATGGCGAGCCGTTTACGCTATGATAGATGGCTTTGCCGTATTTCGTCGCGTAGTATTTGAGTAAATTTCGCTGTAAATTTGGCTCTGTGCTAGGCACGAACCAGCCGTTGTTCGTCACTGCGATCATAACGTCAAATTCGCCCTCAAATAGCTCGTCTCGCGTCGCTTCGTAGCAGATCGCGTTTCTGATTTTTACGCCCTCTATCTCGTAGTCGCTCGGAGCGCTCGCCGTTTCAAAATCCTTCGCGCCGCCGAAAAATATTTTATTTATCAAATCTCTCGCAAACGCCGGTAGCGGGATCTCTTCGCCAAAAGGCACGAGGATAAATTTATCCATCCGCCGCATCTTGCCGCGGTCAAAGAAAAACGCCGAGTTGTAGTTCGTGCCGTTTTCGCGAGCCAGCGCACCGGCGACGATAGCGATCTTTTGCGACTTTTCTAGTAGTTCGGAGATGAGATTTCGCTCGTGCGTCATATAGACGGGAAAGGCGCTCTCGGGCAAAATAACCGCCCTAAATCCCGCGTTTATCGCCTCGTCTATGACGGCTAAATTTTGATTTATAAACTCGTTTTTTAGCTGCTTAGCCCACTTTAGCTCTTGCGGAACGTCGGTGTTTGCTAGCTTTACTTCAAAAGGCAGAGTTTTAAAATTTGGCGTACCGTACTGCACCGCGCAGGCTAAAAGCGCGGCAAAAGCGATAAATTTGAGGCGGTTTTTGACGTAAAACAGGCACAAAATCGCGGCGAAAATAAACGCAAGGGCTAGCAAACTGGGCGCAAAAATTCCCGGCACGAAAACTGCTTCTAAATTTAGCCAGTTAAAGCCGAATGGATGGATGTTTGAAGCCAAGATAAGCAGCAAAGCCTTTAGCCAAATTTGAGCCGGGATGCCCGCTATCAAAAAAAGCGCGCCGTAGATGATCCCGATAGCTAAAATTTCAAGCGGGATGAGGTAGCTAAGCTCGTAATAAACGAGGCTAAAGCTGATCCAGTAGAACCACAAAATCCCGATAAAAAATCCCGTCCAAAAAAAGCCGCAGCGGTCAAATTTGAGCAGAAAATAAAAGCCCGCGATCGCAAAAAACGGCGAGATAAAATTTAAAATTTCGCCGCCTAAAACATCGGCTAGTATAAAATTTGAGATTAAAATCGCGCCGACAAAGGCTTTTATTATAATTTTAGTGCTAAAATAAGGGCTTAAAATTTTTTTTATTAAGGAACCCCATGCAAGAAGGAAATTTCGTAGCTTCATTACTGCCTCTAGTCGTGCTTTTCGCGATATTTTATTTTTTGGTTATCAGACCGCAGCAAAAACAGCAAAAAGCTCATGCCGCGATGCTAGCCGCACTCGAAAAAGGCGACAAGATCATAACTAGCGGCGGACTAATCTGCGAGGTGATAAAACCGGAAGAGGATTTTATCAGAGTTAAGCTTAACGACGACGTAATCGTGCGCGTTTCACGCGAATTCGTCGCGAGAAAAATAGAAAAAACAGAGACGAAAGCAAATGCGTAACGGCAAAATAACGTATAGGCTGATCATCTTTGCTTTGGCTTTGATTTTCGGCATTATCTTTTCCGCGCCGTCGTTTACGGACAAGCTAGGCGGATCTAAAATCAGTCTAGGTCTTGATTTGCAGGGCGGACTTCATATGCTTCTTGGCGTTGAGACCGAGGAGGCAGTGCACTCAAAGATCAAGTCTATCGCCGCTAGCGTGAACTATTTTGCGAAAAAAGAGGACGTTTTGATCGATAGCTTTAAGATCCGCGAGGATAAGGTGGACTTTGAGCTGCTAGACGCAGACGAAGCCGCTAAGATCGACGGCATGCTAAAAGATATCAAGGGTCTTAGCGTGCAAAAAGAGGGTCTAAAATACTCTGTCGGTTTAACCGACGCCGAGAAGGCCGAAACTATCGAATACGCGATAAATCAAGCGGTAGAAACGATCAGAAACCGACTCGATCAGTTCGGTCTAGCCGAGCCTACGGTAGCAAGACAGGGCAAGGATAATATCCTAGTCGAGCTTCCTGGCATCAAAACGGCGGCTGATGAGCAGCGCGCTCGCGATCTCATCGCAAAAGCCGCGCACCTCCAGCTGATGGCCGTCGATGAAAAGCGCCAGTCGCAGGCAAACTCTATGAGCGAGGCCGAGGCTGAGAGCTACGGCGACATCGTCTATCCGGACGTCAAAAACGAGCAGATAAAATACGTCGTAAAAAACATCCCCGTACTTGACGGCACGATGCTAACGGACGCTAGAGTCGCCTTTGATCAGCGCACCAACTCGCCTATCATCAGCTTTACTTTAAACGCCGAGGGAGCTAGAATTTTTGGCGATTTTACCGGTGCAAACGTCGGTAAGCGCCTAGCTATCGTGCTTGACGGCAGGGTTTACTCGGCTCCGTCGATAAACGAGAGAATCGGCGGCGGAAGCGGCCAGATAAGTGGCGGATTTAGCGTAGAGGAGGCTCACGACGTAGCTATCGCGCTTAGAAGCGGCGCTCTTTTAGCTCCGGTAAAAATGCTAGAAAAACGAAGCGTAGGACCAAGTCTGGGCGCCGATAGCATAAGACAATCGATGATCGCGCTAGCCTCGGCTTCGGTTTTGGTGGTGCTGTTTATGATAGCTTATTACGGATTTAGCGGCATTTTGGCAAATATCGCGCTTGTCGCAAATATCTTAATATTAGTCGCCGTGATGGCGATGTTCGGCGCTGCTCTAACGCTACCTGGAATGGCAGGTATAGTGCTAACCATCGGTATGGCCGTGGATGCAAACGTCATCATAAACGAGCGTATCAGGGAGCTGCTGCGCGACGGAGCCAGTATCGCAACGAGCGTGAAAAAGGGCTACGAAAATGCGATGAGCGCGATCATAGACGCAAATTTGACCACGCTTATCACCTCGGTCGTACTTTACGCCTACGGTACGGGACCTGTTAAGGGCTTTGCCGTTACTATGGGCATAGGCATCATCGCCTCGATGATAACGGCGATCTTGGGTACTCACGGTATGTTTGATACGATTATAAATAAAATAGAAAAAAGCGGTAACACGCGGTTTTGGTTCGGTTATAAAAGGGTATAAATGCAATTTTTCTCAAAGGCACATGTTTATGATTTTATGAGCAAGCGCTACATCGCGCTAGCCGTCTCGGCCGTGCTATTTTTCGGTTCGCTTTTTTTGATGGCGACGAAAGGCTTTAACTACGGCATCGACTTTTCCGGCGGTACGCTCATCCAGGTGAAATACGATAGCGCGGTCTCGCTGGATAAAATTCGCGCGGCTTTGGCAAAAGACGAAGCCTATAAAAACGCGAGCGTTACCGAGTTTGGCTCGGCGGAAGAGGTTACGATTAGATTTTCGGGAGCAAACTCAAATTTGGGTAGCGATGTCGGAGCTAGCGTTGCCGAGCTTTTAAAAGATACGGGTAAATTTGAGATCCGCCGTACGGACGTGGTCGGACCTAAAGTCGGCGACGAGCTACGCGAAAAAGGCATGATGGCGCTTGCGATCTCGCTTGTTGGTATTTTGATCTACATCGCGTTTAGATTCGAGTGGAGATTTGCGATGGCGGCGGTAGCCTCGGAGATACACGACGTCGTGATCACGATGGGCGCGATCAGCTTTTTTGCTATCGACGTAAATTTGGACACTCTTGCGGCGATCCTTACTATCGTAGGCTACTCGCTAAATGATACGATCATCGTCTTTGACCGCATTAGAGAGAACATAAAAACCAGCAAGAGCACGCATCTTGACACGATAATAAACGAATCTGTCTCCGCGACGCTAACTAGAACGATACTCACCTCGGGCACCACGCTCATCACGGTCGTCGTGCTATTTTTGTTTGGCGGAGATATGATACACGGATTTTCTTTGGCGTTGATAGTTGGCATAGTCATCGGTACGCTTAGCTCGATATTCGTCGCTGCGCCTATGCTTTTGTGGTTTAAATTTGGCGTGGAGAAATACCGCGCTATGGAAGCGGAAAAGGCGCGCGTACAAAGAGAAAAAGACAAGCAACGCGCGATGTTTGAAAAAGGCACTATTTAAGGAGAAGCGATGAACTGGGGTAAGGTTGTTTATATATTTTTCGCGCTTATGAGCCTGACGACGACGGCGGGGGTTTTATACGATAAAAACGAGATTGCACTATTTGTAGCGGCGAGCGTAAACGTGATCTCGACGCTACTAAAAATCGGCGTCAAAAACGTCTTTGCTGCAGAGCTTTTTGCCAGCTCGCTAGTGGCGGACTTGCACCTTATTCCGGCTTTTGTGCTGCTTCAGGTAAACGGCAACGCGCATATGGCGTATTCGCTAGCGATCGGCGCCGCGATAGCAAACGTCTTTTCTCTGGCGCTTGTTTTGGTCGAGTCCGGTAAGACGCAAGAAGAATTTTAGGAGTAAAAATGAGTGAAAATTTAAAATACGAGCCGGCGAAAATAGAAAAAAAATGGCAAGAAATTTGGAGCAAAAACGGCGAATTTGAGCCCAAAGACGACTATAGCCTGCCTAAAAAATACATCCTAAGCATGTTTCCGTATCCTAGCGGACGTATCCATATGGGGCACGTGAGAAACTACACCATCGGCGACGCCTTAGCTCGCTACTACCGCAAGCGCGGCTACAACGTCCTTCATCCGATTGGATTTGATAGCTTCGGTATGCCTGCAGAAAATGCGGCGATAAAGCACAAAATCCATCCTAAAATTTGGACTTACGAAAATATAGACTATATGCGCGGCGAGCTTGAGACGCTAGGGCTTAGCTTTTCTAAAAAGCGCGAGTTTGCGACATCTGACCCGCTTTATACTAAATTTGAGCAAGAGTTTTTCATCAAAATGTACGAAAAGGGGCTGGTCTACCGCAAAAGCGCGGTCGTAAACTGGTGCGAATACGACCAAACCGTGCTTGCTAACGAGCAGGTCGAGGACGGATGTTGCTGGAGATGCGGTAACGCCGTCATCCAGCGCGAGCTACCTGGCTACTATTTAAAGATCACCGACTACGCGCAGGAGCTACTAGACGACCTAAAGCGCCTTGAGGGCAAATGGCCGTCTCAAGTGCTCACGATGCAGGAAAATTGGATCGGCAAGAGCTTTGGCTTGGAGTTTAAATTTGAGCTTGACGAGGAGTCGAAGCGGATTTTAGAAGGCGGCGACCAGATAGATGGCTTTGAGGTATTTACTACGCGCCCGGATACGATTTACGGCGTTAGCTATGCAGCCTTGGCGCCTGAGCATAAGATAGTAAAAAGACTACTTGACAGCGGTAAACTAGAGGCGAATAAAGCTGAGAGAATTAGAAAAATTTTAAATCAAAGTCCGAGAGAACGCCAAGCTAGCGAAAAAGACGGTCTATTTTTAGGCATCAACGTCCTGC
>CALBNA010000280.1 GCA_937896205.1 uncultured Campylobacter sp.
AGCGTCAGATGTGTATAAGAGACAGATATAATACCGAAATAGATTGAAATCAATCATAATAAATTGATAACAACTACTGTTATATTTACACAGTATAAAAATAAGCTTTAGATCTAATTTTAATTATATTAGGAAAATAAATGAGAATTTAAGCGAACTAATAATAAAATACTGGCTTATAAATAAAGTTAAGTTTTATTTAAATTTATAATGGAGGTTAGAAAGCCCGTCATGGAAAACACGAAGAAAAAAGCATCCATCTGGGTCATTCTTTTGTTGCTATCGTTTGGAGTGGTTATCGGTCACGGACTATACACTTTTTACTATGCCAAGGGATTTTCATACTTTAGTCCGGATCCCGCAGCCTGTAAAAACTGTCACGTGATGAATCAAGTCTACGAAAGCTGGTCAAGAGGCGGACACCAAAACGTTGCGACCTGTAACGACTGCCATTTGCCGCATGATTTTATAGGATATTGGATCATGAAGGCTCAAAGCGGCCTAGGACACGCGTATGCCGTTACTTTTAAAGATAATCCTTACGCATTTACCGCAAACGAAAAAACAAAAAGAGTCGTTCAGGAAAACTGCATGGACTGCCACAAAGAGTACGTTTCAAACGTTATCGACCCGCGCGCCATAGGAACCGCAAAACCGTTTGACAAAAATCTCAAAGAGCATCAAGGCAACTCCAACGAGCCTTTAAGATGCGTATCTTGCCACCGCGAAGCGGGACATGCGCATAACTTTTAAAATTTAACAGGAGGATAAAATGAAAAACAAAGTGTTGTATGTAGCTACTTTCCTAGTGGCTGTCGTACTCGGTGCGGCTATGTTCGCGCTTTTTACGGATATCGGTGCCAAAAAAGCCGAAGAAAAGATGTATCCGCTAATGCTCAATAAAGTAAGCGAACTTGAGCCTGATTTTGAAAAATGGGGCGCAAATTTCCCAAATCAGCTTGATGCTTACAAAAAAATGGAGCATAAAAGCGACGCAAATCCAAAAGGAAGCGAATTTGTAGAAACGGCTTTCGGCGGAGATTTACCTTATAGCAAGATTATTCGCTGGCCTGCGGCTACGGTGTTTTGGAACGGCTATGCGTTCGGCGTGGATTACAGCAAACCTAGAACTCACTACTACTCTCAGATAGATCAGATCGAAACCAAAAGAAACGATAAAGAGTATCTAAACGCTCACGGGCTTCCTGCATTTAAGGGTCAGCCAGGATATTGCGTCAATTGCCACACCGGATATTTAACCGCGCTTCAAGTTGATGGCGATTATAACCTAACTGCCGATCCTACGTCTGCTGCGACTAAGCCTATGCCGTTTTTCGATGTAATGCCTAAAGAGGAAGGCGAAAAGAGAAAAGCCGCGTGGACGAAGATGAACTCTATCCCGTATTTCGACGTTATGAAAAAAATCGCGGCTAAACACGGCGAAACTATCCACGGCTCGCACTTAGGTAGCACCTGTGCAGACTGCCACTCGCCAGATGATATGAGTCTAAGAGTTACAAGACCCGCATTCGTGAACGCAATGGTCGCTAGAGGCTACCAAGCCGACGCAAAAAGCGGTATAAAGGCCACCAGACAAGAGATGAGAAGCTACGTTTGTATGCAGTGCCACGTAGAATACTATCCTGCAGGCAAAGAATCCGTTTTAACCTTCCCTTGGAATTTCTGGAAGAAAGACGAGCCGTTTAAGATCGAGAATTTCGACCAATACTATGACGATCAGTTAGCCAAAGAGGACGGATTTAAATTTGACTACATCCACAAAGATACCGGCGCTAAAATCATCAAGATGCAGCACTCAGAGGCCGAGCTAAGCTCGACCGGCATCCACGGAAGAAGCGGCGTAACGTGCGCAGACTGCCACATGCCGTATAAACGCGAAGGCGCTCAAAAGATCACTGAGCACGAAATTTTAACTCCTCTAGCCAATATAAATGCGGCTTGCAAAACTTGCCACCCGCAAAGCGAGCAGGTATTAAAAGATAGAATCGCGTTCGTTCAAAATCGCCACGCTTACGAGCTAAGAAACTGCGAAAACGCGCTACTTTCTTTGATCCAAGACGTAAAAACGGCCAGAGCCGAGCTAGCTAAGCATGAGAAATTTGCTTCGATCGCCGATGAAAAAGAGAGAAAAGAAGCTATCAGTAAGGCTCTTGAAAAGACTCTTTACTTGCACCGCAAAACTCACATCCGCTGGGACTTCGCATTTAGCGAAAACAGCTACGGCTTCCACGGAGACGAAGAGTCGGCTAGGATCCTAGGTCAATGTAAAGAATTTGCTCGCCAAGGACAAACCGAGCTAGTTAACGAGCTTGCGCCTTACGGCATCAGCATCAAGCTAACTCAAGAGGCTACTCCGGTTCCTGCGCCTGCTTCTTTAGGACATAAATATCCTATCGGCGTAGCGCCTACCGAAGCTATGAAAAAAGCCGACGAAGACGTTAAGAATCTAAATTTTAAATAAACCCCAAAACCCAAGGCCTGCAGGCTTTGGGTTTTT
>CALBNA010000281.1 GCA_937896205.1 uncultured Campylobacter sp.
CCTGCCGCTATCAGGCTCTAGCGCGCCCGCGATTAGCTTCATCAGCGTACTTTTGCCGCTGCCGTTTTTGCCGATGATAGCGATACGCTCGCGCTCGTTTACGCTGAGGCTGATTTTGTTTAAAATTTCATTCGGACCGAATTTTTTACTAACGTCGATAAGGTCGATTAGAGCCACGCGCGCCCTTTAAAACGAGATATGCATGCTAAGCGCGATGATACAAAGCGTAAGAGCCATCGGTACGTAGATATATCTGCCCGTAAAATACCAAAACGCGCCTTGCTTTTTTGCCGCGCCCGTGTTGATCTCGTCCATGATCTCTTCTTTTTTGATGACCCAAAACCACGACACCGCGCCGATCACCGCGCCGATAGGGATGATATAGATTGACACAAAGTCCATCCACGGCCCCCAGCTAGTTATGGCTTCCATATTTACGCCGATACCAAAGCATATTATGCAAAGCGCGATCAGCACGACGCCGCGCTTTAGCTTAGGAAATTTGTGCATTATCGACTCGGCGACTGCTTCGAACATATTTTGCAGCGAGGTCACGCCGCCGAAAATCACCGCCGTAAATAAAATAATCGCGAAAATTTGACCGCCCGGCATGTCTTGTAAAATTTTAGGCAGCGTTACGAAAAGTAACCCTGGTCCCGCCGCAGGATCCATACCATAAGCAAATACCGCAGGCAGCATAACTAGCGCCGCCGTCATCGCAGCGATCGTGTCAAAGATCGCCGTCTTTTGCGCGCTATCGACGACGTCTTCGTCCTTTGATAGATACGCGCCGTAGACGATCATGCCAGAGCCCGTGATAGATAGCGAGAAAAAGGCCTGCCCCATCGCCGCTACCCACACCATCGGATCAGCTAGCTTGCCCCAGTCGCTGTGAAAGACGAATTTATACCCGACAAAAGCCCCGTCTAGAAACGCCACTCTGATAGCCAGGATAAAAAATAGCACGAAAAAAAGCGGCATCATGATTTTATTTGTCTTTTCGATACTGTGCGCGCCGAAAAATAGCGTAAATAGCGTGCCTGCAACGACGATAAAGTGAAACGGCACGACCGAGTAGGACGAAAGCGCAAAGGACTCAAACCAAGTGTTCGTATCCACGGTCATCAGCGAGCCCGTGATCGCCTGAAATAGAGCCTTTAAAACATACGCGATGATGACAGCGTAGCCGATAGCGATACACATCGAGCCCGCTAGCGGTATCCAACCTAAAATTTTACCGAAAGTTCCCCAGTTTCGGCTCTTCCACGCGTATTCGTATGAGCCTAGCGTGCCGGTTTTGGCGCGTCTGCCGATAGCGTACTCGGCAGATAGCCCCACGTAGGAAAATATCGCGATAAAAAACAGATAAACGAGCAAAAACGCGCCGCCGCCGTTCGTACCGACCTTATAAGGAAACCCCCAGACGTTGGCCATACCGATAGCCGAGCCCACGCAAGCGATGATAAACGCCCAGCGTGACGTAAAATTTGTTTTGTGCATTTGATATCCGTTTAGATTAAATTTTTTCAATTATACTTGATTAAGCTAATAAAAAGATTATGCCCTGCTCGCAGGGAAAACGCGCCGCGCCGCCTTAAAACGCTTTAAATTTATATTTGGGTATAATCGCGCGTTATCTAAAATCCACGTTACAAAAGAGAAATTATGAATTTATCGCTCAAAAAGCTCACTATCCCGATATTTTTAGATATGTTTTTGCACTTCGTGACGCTCATCATAAACACATATATGGTGACTAAGGTCAGCGTCCATCTAGTCGGCGCCATGGGTGCTGGCAACCAGATAATGGATCTTTTTATGACCATTTTTAGCTTCCTTAGCGTGGGCTGCTCAGTCGTGGTCGCTCAGGCTCTAGGCGCGCGAAATCACAACCTAGCCAAACGCGTCATACACGCTAGCATCACGTTTAACACGATCATCGGCCTTGGCAGCGCGGTTTTTATTTACTTTTTCGGTTTTGAGATTTTAGAGCTTTTAAACGTCCCCGAGCAGCTTCGTGCCCAGAGTTTTGGTTACTTGCATATGCTCGGTATCGCGCTAGCCTTTGACGGTATCGGCATGGTGCTTGCAGCCGTGCTTCGCGTTTACAACTTCGCCACCGCCGTCATGCTAGTTTCGCTGCTCATGAACGTCATCACCCTTTGCGGTAACGCCATCGCACTTTTTGGCTGGCTGGGACTACCAAACTACGGCCTCTACGGCGTCGCGGTTTCGACCGTTGTCGGACGACTAGTGGGCGTTATCGTGCTATTTTTGATACTGACACGCTACGCGAAAGTTAATATTTTCTTTAAACGCCTATTTAGCCTGCCGTTTGCCATTTTGCGTAAAATTTTATCCGTCGGACTTCCGAGCGCGGGCGAAAATTTACTCTGGATGGCGCAGTATATGGTGGCTTTTGGCTTTGTAGCGAGCATGGGCGAGGCCAGCTTAAACGTGCAGACCATCTACTTTCAGATCACGCTTCTTATCCTTCTTTGCGGAGCCAGTATCAGCGTGGCAAACGAAGTCATCGTCGGCCACCTAGTCGGCGCGATGAGATTTGACGAGGCCTACTCGCGCACTTTCCGCGCGCTTCGCATCGGCTTTATCGCGACTCTCGCGGTCGTTTTGGCGGCGTATTTTTGCAAATTTGAGATCATGGGGCGGTTAAATTTGACCGAGGAGCTAAAGGTCGTCATGCTACCGCTTTTTACGCTTTCTATCGTGCTTGAGACGGGACGAACGTTTAACATCGTAATCGTAAATGCTCTGCGCGCGAGCGGAGATGCTAAATTTCCACTGATGACGGGCGCCGTGTTTATGTGGGGCGTGAGCTTGCCGCTAGGATACTATCTAGGCATCGTGCAGGGCATGGGGATCATCGGCGTTTGGATCGGATTTACCGCCGACGAGTGGCTGCGCGGGCTCGTAAATACCTGGCGCTGGAGAAGCAGAAAATGGCAATCAAAACGCCTCGTGTAAAAACCGTTTGCGTAAAATGCGGCGAATTTGACGTCGCGCTAAATTTTAAAAAAGGCGTAAAAACAACCCGCCTAAAGGTCGCCAAATCAGGCGAAATCTCGGTCTCGCTGCCCTTTTACGCCGCGCAAAAATATGCGCTAGAGTTTGTGCAAAAAAACTACGACTGGCTAAAATCGGCTCACGAAAAGACGCTATCAAATTTACCGCGCGAGGACGAGTTTAGACTACTGGGCGAGGTTTATCGCATCAAATTTGAGCCGAATTTAAAGGGCGTAAATTTAAGACGCTTTGCAGGCGATTCGGAGATTTTTAGCGATTTAAATTTAAGCTCGGACGGGCTAGACCCGCACCTTTACGGCGCTAAATTTGAGGGCAAATTTGATGCTAGCGAATTTAACCATCACCTTGATGAGCTTAAATTTAAAAGCTCGGACGAATACAAATTTGACGGAGAAATTTACGCTCCAAATTTGGCGGCACTAGAAAACTACAAAAAAACCTTTGCAAGGCGTGTTTACGAGCATTTTATAGCCAAATTCGCTCCTACCGTAAACCGCAAGATAAACCGCATCGTCGTTCGCAAAATGACTACTCGCTGGGGTAGCTGCAACTCGCGCAAAGGCTATATAAATTTAAGCCTAAATTTGATCGAAAAAGCCCCCGAACTAGTCGAATACGTCGTGCTTCACGAGCTAACCCACCTCATCTACCCCCACCATCAAAAAAGCTTTTATGGCTTCATCACAGGGCTTATGCCTGATTTCAAAACGCGAGAACAACAGCTAAACAAAAAATAATTTTAAATATGCTAAAATAGAATATTTTTAATTTAAAGGGAGATAATGAAAAAACTTCTAATGCTAGTTGCCGCGGTTTTTGCTCTGGGCGGCGATTTTGAGGACGGCGTAAAGGCCTACGAGAGCTCTAAATTTGTAACGGCTCGCGAGAAATTTGCAGCTGCCTGCGACGCGAACAACGGCCTAGCCTGCGCAAAACTAGGCGCGCTTTATCAGCTGGGCAAGGATATCCTGCCTGACACCAAAAAAGCGCTTGAGCTATACGAAAAAGGCTGCGAACTAGGCTCAAAAGAGGCTTGCTCGGGTGCCGGCGGCATCTATGTATCAAGCGACAAAGAAAAGGCACGCGCGCTACTAAATAAAGGCTGCGAGCTTGGCGACGGCTTTTCATGCGCGACTGCGGGATCGTATCTGCTAGAGGAGAAAAAATTTAAAGAGGCATATGCACTTTTTGAAAAAGCGTGCAAGATAGGCGATAGCCTCGGATGCCAATTTGCAAGCGATCTAAAACGCTCAAAAAGACTTTGATTTTGCTTACTTGGGTTAAATTTGACGGTTAAATTTAACCCAAATTTATCTTTCTTATATCCACTAAATTTATAAAAACAAAGCTAGGCTAAATTTAAACGCAGACCCAGAAAGCGCAGGCTCTAAACGCCTACGCCGACTCTCTTTTCCGCTTTATTTTGTATCCATTGAAACGCAAATAACGCCGCGTAAAGCGACACGCCGATCGCGTAAGAAACGTATTCGTTTGCGATAAACGGGATGTATTTAGCGCACATATTAGGCACCAAGGTTAGCGGCACTACGCACAAAAGCAGCGCGCGCTCGAGCACGTTTACGCGTTTAACAAAATACCCTTGAAGCGCCGAAGAAAAGGCAAACATACCCACTAGCGCCGTACCGAAAATCAGCGCCATCTCGAGCGGATTTGTTATCCACACTATGCCTTTAGCGTCGTTTGGATTGGCCGAGTTTACGCTCTCTATCAAAAGCAGCTTGTTGTTAAACACGAACGAAAACGGCAAAATCGTCGTGCGCAGGTCGTAGAAAAAGCCCTGCACGCCCACGGTTACCGGGTTTGCTTTGGCGATACCGGCCGCAGCGTATGCCGCGATGCCGACCGGAGGTGTATCGTCTGCTAGGATACCGAAGTAAAAGACGAAAAGATGCACGGCAATAGCGGGGATGAGAAAGCCGTTTTTATGGGCCAAAAATAAAATAACCGGCGCGACTAGCGAGCTAACGACGATGTAGTTTGCCGTCGTCGGCAAGCCCATGCCTAGTATCAGCGACATTATCGCAGTTAGAAATAGGATAAGCACGATGTTGTTGCCGGCTAAATTTTCAACGACTTCAGACAGCACCTGCCCGATACCGGTTAGCGAGATAGAACCCACTATGATACCTGCTAGACCCGTAGCTATCGCGATCGTAGTCATACTTTTAGCCGCCGTTACCATCGCCCAAAATATATCCGTAAAGCCAACGATAAAGTCCTCTGCGCCGACGCCCTCGCCGTGAGCTATCTTTCTAACCGGCTCTTGAAAAAGGATAATCAAAAATAGCACGCAAATAGCGTTAAAAGCCGCTGAGATCGGGGATTCGTTTGCGATTAACAAGGTATAGAGCAAAACCAAAATCGGGATAAGGTAGTGCAGACCGCTCACGAAAATCTTAAGCTTAGATATGCCGGCACCCTGCTCCATGCCCTTTAGTCCTAGTTTGCAACTCTCAAGGTGCACGATGAAAAACAGCGACAAATAGCACACAAATGCCGGAATCACGGCTGCGATCATGACGTTTGTATAGCTAAGGCCCAAAAACTCGGCGATGATGAAGGCTGCCGCGCCCATGATAGGCGGCATCAGCTGTCCGTTTACGCCCGCGGCCACCTCGATAGCGCCGGCTTTGGTGCTGGTTAGGCCAGCCTTTTTCATTAGAGGTATCGTAAAGGTACCCACCGTCACGACGTTCGCCGTGGAGCTGCCGCTCACCATGCCGGTTAGTCCTGATGCTATAACCGAAGCTTTTGCCGGTCCGCCGCGAAATTTACCAAGCAGCGCAAAGGCTAAATTTATAAAATACTGCCCCGCTCCCGCGCGCTCTAAAAGCGAACCAAACAATACGAAAAGATAGATAAAACTCACGCTAACGCCAAGCGGCACGCCAAAAACGCCCTCAGTCGTAAGATACATGTGGCCGGCTAGTTTGTTTAGGCTAGCGCCCTGGTGCGCGATGATGTCGGGCATGTACTGACCGAAATAATCATACGCCAAAAATATCGCCGCGATGATAGGAAGCGCCGGGCCGATGATCCTGCGACCCGCCTCAAACAGCACGACCACGGCGACGCAGGCTACGGCTATATCAAAGCTCGTGTAGTCTCCGGGGCGCTGCGCTAGAGCGTAAAACTCTATGAGCGGATAGAGCGCGGCTAGCGTACCCAAAACGCAAAGTGCGATGTCGTAAAACGGCAGGCTGGAGTGGGCTTTTTTGTGAATTTTAAGCGGGTAGAGCAAAAACAGCAAACAGATAGCAAAAGCAAGGTGCGCCGAGCGCGACATCGTCGTGTTCATCGGAAAATACGCGATATAAAGCTGAAAAACTGACCATGCAAAGCAGATGATGCTCGTAAAATATATATAAAAGTTCGAGTTTATCTCGCGCGTCTTTACCTCGACGAACTCCTCCTTTTCCTGCGCCGGCTCGGTGTTTGTTCGTGTTTCATTTAGATTTTTATCCATATTTGCTCTTAACCTCTTAAATTTTCTTTTAATAAAATTTGGCGATTTTGCCCGCGTAAACCGGGGTTTTGATTTTTCAAATTCGACCTACTTTTCCCGTGCCTCAAAATTTGCTTACAATTTTAACTCGGCACCGTAAAGA
>CALBNA010000282.1 GCA_937896205.1 uncultured Campylobacter sp.
ATCCCGCTCAGATCGTGCTGCCTATCGTGGGTGCGGTCGGCGGTATCGTCATGCCCGCGCTCGTTTTTTACGCGTTTAACCACGCCGATGCTTTCGCGCTAAAAGGCTGGGCGATCCCGACTGCGACGGACACGGCGTTTGCTCTAGGTATCATAATGATTTTAGGCAAAAGAGTGCCGGCGAGTCTAAAAATTTTCCTCGTGACGCTATCTATTATCGACGACGTTTGCGCTATTTTGATAATGGCGATATTTTACAGCGGACATCTCTCGGCTATGTCGTTTATGGTTGCCGGAGTGGCTACTTTAGGGCTTTTGGCTTTAAATTTAGCCGGCGTAAATAAAAAAGCCTGCTATGTGATTTTGGGCATAATCCTTTGGGTGAGCGTGCTAAAATCTGGCGTGCATGCGACGCTAGCGGGCGTCGTGGCGGCATTTTTTATACCGCTTAAGGCAAAGGACGGCGAGGGCTCGATGCTAAAGCAGATCGAGCACGACCTTCACGGTTACGTCGCATTTTTCGTACTGCCGGTATTTGCCTTCGTAAATGCGGGTATCTCGCTAAAAGGCATCGGGCTGGAGCAGATTTTCCACCCCGTGTCGCTAGGCGTCATACTGGGGCTGTTTGCAGGCAAGCAGCTAGGGGTGTTTGGATTTTGCTTTCTTGCGATCAAATTTAAGCTCGCAAAGCTACCGAAATACTGCAATCTAGCTCAGTTTTACGGCCTTTGCTTACTTACTGGTATCGGCTTTACGATGAGTCTTTTTATAAATTCGCTCTCCTATCACGACACGTACGAGTTTGCGTACGCCGATAAGCTCGCGGTACTCATCGCATCGCTGATCTCGGGCGCGACGGGCTATGCGATGCTCTACTGGGGCGGACGACACAGGATAATGAAATGCGTGGAGTAGAAAAATGATGATATTTCATAAAAATTTTCTCGCAGACGAGCTTGCGAAGTGGCGAGAAGAAGGGCTAGTAAGCGACGAGGCGGCGCGCAAGATAGCTGCTAGATACGATATAGATTTATCGGGCGCAAACGAGCGGCGAAGCTTTATTTTAAAGCTCGTAGCGTATCTTTTTTTGGCGCTTTCGTTATTTACTTTGGTCGGCGCAAACTGGGAGGAGTTGCCACGCGCGCTAAGGCTAATCATCTTGCTTGGCATACTTGCGGCGGTAAATTTTAGCGGAGTTTTGGCACAGAAAAATGGCAAAGAGACGCAGGCTACGACGTTGTTTTTTTTAGGTAACTTTTGCTACGGCGCGGCGATCGTTTTAGTCGCGCAAATTTACCATCTAGGCGAACATATGCCTAACGGCGTGCTGCTGTGGGCGGTCGGAGCTTTAGCGCTTGGGCTTGCTACGCGTAAATCCATCATCACGCTTCAGGCTCTTATTTTGGGGCTTATTTGGTTTTTGATGGAGTTTGAGTTTAGCGGCGTTTCGCACGGATTTTTGCTCTTTATCGTAGCTAGTGCGGCCGTGCTTTGGCGCGATGATTCGCGGCTGCTTACGGGCGCGCTTTTTGCGAGCGTGTTTTCTTATATCGTATCTTTCGTGCTTTACGAGCGGTATTTTCTAGCTGATTTGCGCGTGGACGATGCGCTTTGCGGCGTTCATTTTTTTGCGCTTAGCTACTGCTTGCTCGCCGTTTGCGCCTCGTTTTTGCTTGAGAGGGCGGGTAAATTTGAACTCGCGTTTTATCTCAAAACCGTCGGCATCGTCTGCGGGGCTGGCATCTTGTGTTTTGATATGTCGCTTTACGAGGACTTACATTTTTCGCGTCCGTGGTCTTACGGCGCCCAGAACTACGAGAATGTTTTAAACGGCGTTACATTTTTAAAAAGCGTGTTTGGAGCGTTGTTTACGGCTTTTTGCGCGGCCTCTTTGGGGCTTGCATTTTACTTTAAAAAATACGCCGCCGCTATCGTCGGAGCGCTTTTGGTCGCGCTGCCTTTTATCTTAGACGCGTTTGCGGGCTACGAGGAGGGCGTGTTTTCGCTCATCGGCGTTTGCGTCGCGGTCGCTCTTATTAAGCAAAATAACATGAAATTCGGCATAGCGCTTATCTTTTGGGTGGCGTTCGTACGCTACGTCGATCTAGTCGGCGATTACGTCAGCGCCAGCGCGCTATTTTTGGTATTTGCGCTCGTGGTGCTAGGGGTCTCTAGGATATCTAAAAAAAGGAGTGCGAAATGAAACTAAAGCTGATTTTTGCTGCCGCGGTATTTCAAATTTTAGCCGTGATCGCGATGCTTGCGTATGCGTACGCGCCGATATATTTTGGCAAAGAGATCTTGATACGAACTACGGTTTACGATCCGCGCGATATGTTTCGCGGCGATTACGTGCGCCTTAGCTACGGCTTTGCAGGCGTTTACGAGCTGGACAAAAGAGACTCGAATTTGAGCAAAAGGCAGCAGCTGCACGGTAGTAAAATTTACGCTATCTTAAAGCAGGACAAAGACGGCAAATATAAATTTGACAAATATAGCTTCGAGCAGCCCAGCGGCGGGACGTTTTTAGCTGGCAGGATTGATTATAATACCGCAAATTTTGGCATCGAGGCCTTTTTCATGCCGCCTAAAAAAGCGCAGCAGATGGAGCGAGATATGATGGAGTTTAACGCCACGGCCGTCATCAGCGTGATGGATAATGGCAAAGCTCGCATCAAAGATATCATGCTAGAAAAACCAAACGCGGGCGAGTCTCGCGGATATTAAATTTATCGGCAAAGAGGGCTAAATTTGACTAGACTAATCTGAAGTCAAATTTAGCCTAGTGCTTCAAATTTAACGCGGCTTAAATTTGAGTCAAATTTGACCCGCCTCGCCGCCGCCGCAAAAATCTCAAAATATAAATAAAACGCAACGAAATAATATCCTCAAGGTATGAAACTAAAGCGAGATTTTAACATCTAAGAGTATAATAACCCCAAAAAATCGCTAAGGAGAAACAAAATGTGTAAAGATTGCGGATGCTCGCTCGGTGGGCACGATCACGCCCATACTCACGCCGACGGCACGACTCACTCGCACGCTCACGATCACGGTGCCGAGCACGGACACGGCGCGGCTCACGAGCATAGCCACGGCCACGCGCACCCTGCGCTAAATGACAGTAAAACGGTCGAAGTGATAACTAAAATTTTATCCCAAAACGACGAAGAGGCCGCGCACAACCGCGCTCATTTGGATGAGCACGGGATTTTATGCGTAAATCTCATGAGTAGCCCCGGCAGCGGAAAAACTACGCTACTAGAAGCCACGATAAAAAGCGGTAAATTTAAAATCGGCGTCGTTGAGGGCGATCTAGAGACCAACCAAGACGCCGACCGCATCGTAAAAGCTGGCGGCAAAGCCCATCAGATCACGACCGGACAGGCATGTCACCTCGATGCCTTTATGGTGCATGAGGGGCTTCATCATCTGCCGCTAGAGGGCCTTGATATAGTTTTCGTTGAAAATGTCGGCAACCTCGTATGCCCCGCTAGCTACGACGTGGGCTCGCACTTTAACGTCGTGCTGCTCTCGGTGCCTGAAGGCGACGATAAGGTAGCCAAATACCCCGTGATGTTTCGCGCTGCCGATCTCATCGTGATAACCAAAACTTCGCTGTTGCCGCATTTTGAATTTGACGTAAAAAAAGTCGTCAAAGAGGCTCGCAAACTAAATCCGAAGGTCGATGTCATTGAGCTTGACGCAAAAACGGGCGAGGGTATGGAGAAGTGGCTAAATTTCTTAAAATTTAAAAAAGAGCTTAGATAATGTGCCTCTCAATCCCTTCAAAAGTGGTCTCAATCGACGAAGATAACGTCGCTACCGTCGAGACGCTAGGCGTGAGTCGCCGCGTGAGCCTCGATCTCATCGCCGAGCCCGTAGCTGTAGGCGAATACGTACTCATCCACGTCGGTTACGCGATGGAAAAAATCGATACGAAATTTGCGCTAGAGAGCATCGAAATCTACCGCCAAATCGCCAAAGATATGCAAAGCGGCGAGATCGGCGCGGACGAAGGCGACGCGGGACTAAGCGCCATGCAAGCGGCGGCAAACGAGCCAAACGCAAAGGAAAAAGCGTGAATCTAATCAATGATTTTCGCGACAAAGAGCTTATTTTAGCGCTTTCAAAACTCATCAAAAAAGAGAGCGTAAAACCGCTAAATATCATGGAAATTTGCGGCGGACACACGCACTCGATCATGAAATTTGGCCTGCCGCAGCTAGTGGGCGAACATATAAATTTCGTCCACGGCCCGGGCTGTCCCGTCTGCGTGATGCCAAGGAGCCGCATAGACGAGGCGATAAAGCTAGCCCAGATGCCAGGCACCATCCTGTGCACTCTAGCCGACATGATGAGAGTCCCCGGCTCAAACACCAGCCTGCAAAAGCTGCGCGGCGAAGGTTGCGACATCAGAGCGCTATATAGCCCGCTAGACTGTATCAAAATCGCGCGCGAAAATCCCGAAAAGAGCGTGATATTTTTCGCGATCGGGTTTGAGACGACGACGCCTATGAGCGCAAATTTAGTCCAAAAGGCGCTGGAGCTCGGGCTAAAAAATCTATTTTTCCACATAAATCACGTTACCGTCCCTGCACCCGTGCGAGCGATCCTAAACGACGAAGACGTCAAGATCGACGCGTTTTTGGGCCCTAGCCACGTGAGCGTGATCACGGGATATGGCATTTACGAGAGTATCGCGGCCGAGTATAAAAAGCCTATCGCGGTTAGCGGATTTGAGCCGCTTGATCTAATGGACGGCATCCTAAACCTCGTCCGCCAGCAAAACGCGGGCACGCACGAGGTCTATAACGAATACGCCAGAGTCGTCACGCGTGATGGAAATCAAAAAGCAAAGGCGCTCGTAGAGGAGTTTTTCGAGCCGTGCGACTTCTCGTGGCGCGGTCTTGGCGTGATCGCGCAAAGCGGTATGAAACTGCGCCCCGAGTACGCGAAGCTTGACGCGAGGGTCAAATTTGACTGCAGCGTGCAAAGCAAAGGCGAGAGCAAGGCCTGTATCTGCCCTGAAATTTTACGCGGGCGAGCAAAGCCGTTTGACTGCAAAATTTTCGCCAAAGTCTGTACGCCAAAAACTCCGGTGGGCTCGTGCATGGTCTCTAGTGAGGGCGCATGCGCGGCATACTACAAATACGGCGACGTAAAAAGCGCGGGCTAGGAGGAGGCAAATTTGAGCAAGATAATGCTAAGCCACGGCGGCGGCGGCGAGGAGATGAACTCGCTCATAAACGAGACGATTTTTAGGATATTTGACAACGAAATTTTGCGCGAGAGCAACGATAGCGCGATACTAAATTTTAGCGACCCTTGCGCGGACGAGAGCGCGAAAT
>CALBNA010000283.1 GCA_937896205.1 uncultured Campylobacter sp.
GCATTTGAGGCATTTTGAGATTTCTTTTTGTTGTCGTCCAAATTTATCACGCCAAGCCAGACTTTTCTGCGCGGAACGACTTTTATCTCGCTTAGTCCGTTTAGTTGGTATACATCGCCGCTTTTAGGCGTTACTTGGACTGCGGTAGATGCATTTTCGTCGGTCAAATTTGAAACTTGCTCGCTTTGCAAATTTTGACTTACATTTTGCTCTGCGGGTTTTGATTGTGTGCTTGTAGAAACCGTCACGTTAAACTCTGGCAAGGGTTGCTCTACTTGGGTAACGGCAAAATTTGAAGCGTTCTCTTCGATTTTATTTATCTCGTCCTCTTGTTTAGGGGCAGAGGAGACACTTATCGTAATATTTGCATCTTTGATGGAGTCTAAATTTTTAGTCGCCTGTTGCACTACGTTTGTATCGGAGTAAGTCACGCTTTTGTTTTTGTCCTCAAAGAAACTCGAGAGGTCGCCGATGTATTTTTGAGGCTCGAAAAAGTAAATTAAAGCGCCGATCGCGCAAATAGCGATGATGCCGCCCAGCATACCGCCGTAAGACGATTTATCATTTGCGGTATAGGCCGGAATTTTAGGCGATATGGTTATGGTTTTGTGCTTTAACTCGCTCTCGTGCTCAGCCATGAACGTCTCATATTCTCGCATCCACGACGAAAAGTCGATATCAAGCTCGCGCTCCAGAATTTTAACAAAACCCTTGACGTTAAAACGTGCCAACTTTTCAAAATTTTTATCGGCGATGTAGCCTAGATATTCTGCCTCGATGTGCGTTCTTCTGGCGACCTCGCTAAGCCCTAATTCTTTTAGCAAACTTATGTCATTCATTTATAATCCTATCGCAAAGTATGGCAAACGCAGCCGAGACGTTTAGGCTGTCCCAGTCGTTTTTCATTTTTATTCCTACTATTTCGTCGCTTTTGGCGAGGACTTTTTTGTGTAAGCCTTCGCCCTCGCTACCCATCACGAGCGCGACTTTTTGGTTAAATTTGACCTCGTGAGCGTTTTTGCCGCCGCTTGCCGTGGCGTAAATTTTAAAACCAACCTGTTTTAGTTCGTTTAGCAAGCTAAGACCGTCTTCTGCGAGTGCGATATTTGCCTCATAGGCCGCTCCGCTACTAGCTCGCAGTACGCCTTCCATCGCTAAATTTTTAGCGACGACGACGATGCCTCCGCAGCCCAGCGCATGCGCCGTTCGGACGATGGCGCCGATGTTCCCGACGTCGCTAAGTCCGTATAAAACCGCTATAAAATTTTGTTTTTTTATCTCGTCGATACTTTTAAACTCAAACTCCTCAACTTCGGCTAAAAAGCCTTGGTGATTGCCGCCGTGTGCGAGAGCTTGGGCTTTTTGATTATCCACGCGCTTTATCGGCGCGCCGACGCCTACGATCTGTGAAAATAGCGCCTTGTCGCACTCTTTGGCGAGATAGACCGTTTTGACGCTTTTTTTGTAGTTTTTTATGATGTGCAAAAATAGCTGTTTTCCGTATATTATCATCGCCTGATAATAGCTAAAAATCGGTAAAATTTAGCTAAATTTTCGGATGAATTCGCTGTTTGTTTGAGTCTGCGAGCAAGTTTTAGCGCGTGAGTTCGGAGTAAATTTCTTTGGCGTTTCGACCTGTGATTTTGGCTAGCAGTTTAGACTTGGCTTTGGGTGAAATTTCAAGTTCCAAAATATCGTTTTGAGTGATTTTCTCAAAGGTAAAATTTGGATTTTTTTGCACGACGACGCACCACTCGCCGCTTAAATTTGCCTCTTGTAGCTTTTGCGCGAGTTCGCTTGCCGTGGCTCTAAATTTGGTTTCAAATTTTTTCGTCGCCTCTTTTATGGCAAAAATTTCTCTATCCGGCTCAAGTTTAGCAAGGTCTAAGACAAGAGAAAGTATGCGTTTTGGGCTTTCGTAGATGACTGCGGGAAACGGCGAATTTAGAGCATTTTGTATAGCAGTGGCTCGCTCTTTGCCGTTGTTTGGTAAAAATCCTAGAAAGCAAAATTCTTTCTCGCAAAGTCCGCTAGCGACGACAGCTAAAAGCGCAGCGTTTGAACCGCTTAGTACTTCGTATACGATGCCGTTTTTTATCGCAAAATTTACGAGCGCAGCTCCCGGATCGCTGATGCCGGGCATACCTGCATCGCTTAAAAACGCTACATTTTTATCAAAAATTTCAAGCTCGATTTTGGATAAAATTTCATCTTCGTTGTGCGTGTGTAGAGGAACAAATTTTTGTATATTTATATTTGCGTCAAAACGCGTATTTAGTAGGTTTATGAGAGATTTTGCGACTCTGGTATCTTCGCAAAAGAGTATCTCGCATTCGCGCAGAACGCTCAAAGCGCGAAGCGAGATATCGCTTAAATTTCCTATCGGCGTAGGAACGAAATATAGCAAAGGATTATTTTAAGTTATATTTTTTCTTAAATTTATCGACGCGGCCCGCGCTATCTACGATCTTTTCGCTGCCTGTGAAAAATGGGTGGCACTTGTCGCAAATGTCAATTCTGATTTCGCTTTTGTTTGACTTTGTTTTAAAAGTGTTTCCGCAAGCACAAGTTACAGTGCAATCTACGTATTCTGGATGGATATCTTTTTTCATCATTTTTC